>CANFYD010000491.1 GCA_947450745.1 Burkholderiales bacterium | reverse complement strand
CCGGTCTCGCGCGATCGCAAGAAGCAGTTGCTGTCGCACCTGATCAAGAGCGGCGACTGGCACCAGGTGCTGGTGTTCACGCGCATGAAGCACGGCGCCAACCGCCTGGCCGAATTCCTGAACAAGGAAGACATCACCGCCATGGCCATCCACGGCAACAAGAGCCAGGGTGCCCGCACCAAGGCGCTGGCCGAGTTCAAGACCGGTGACCTGCAAGTGCTGGTGGCGACCGACATTGCCGCTCGCGGCATCGACATCGATCAGCTGCCCCACGTCGTCAACTTCGAGTTGCCCAATGTGTCGGAAGACTATGTGCACCGCATCGGCCGCACCGGTCGTGCCGGTGCCACCGGCGAAGCGGTGTCGCTGGTCTGCGTGGACGAGAACGGCTTCCTGCGTGAAATCGAGAAGCTGATCAAGCGCGACATCCCCAAGGAAATCGTGCCCGGCTTCGCGCCCGACCCGAGCGAAAAGCCCGAGCCCATCGTGCTGGGCCGGATGATCCTGAACACCAACGGCAGCCGCTCCGGCGGCGGTGGTGGCCGTGGCAGCAACCCGCGCGGCGGCGGTGGCGGTGGTGGCCGCGGCGCTCCGCGCGGTGGCCCCAGCAGTGGCTCGTCGCGTGAAGGCGGCGGCGGTGGCGGCGGTGATCGCGCCCCGCGTCCGAGCAGCAGCGCCCGCCCCGGTTCGCCCCGGCCGGCCGGCAGCGGCCGCCCGAGCGGTGGCGGCGGTGGTGGCGGCACAGGTCGTCCGCCGTCGCGTTCTACTGCACCGAAGCGCTAAACACAGCGCCAGCGCCTGAGGCGCTGAAACAGAAAAGCCCAACCGCCACGGTTGGGCTTTTTTTTGGCCGCTTGACTTGTTTGGCCTGCGCGGAAGCAGCCCGGCAAGGTTGGGCGACCGCCTGACCATTGCCACGGCCCTTGAGCTGGATCAAGCACATCAGGCCGGGCCGGTGCTGGAATCAGCCGCATCACCAACCCTGGGCCGGCCATGAAAATTACCTTTTTGGGCGCTGCAGACGCCGTCACCGGCTCACGTCATTTGCTCGACATCGGCGAGCAACGCTTGCTGCTGGACTGCGGCCTGTTCCAGGGCTACAAATATTTGCGCGAACGCAACTGGACCGGGCTGGGCGTGGCCGCCGCCAGCATTGACGCCATCCTGCTGTCGCACGCCCACCTGGATCACAGCGGCTACATCCCAGCGCTGCGCAGCCAGGGTTTCCAGGGCCAGACCTTCTCCACCTCGGCGACCCGCGACCTGTGCGAGGTCTTGCTGCTGGACAGCGCCCATTTGCAGGAAGAAGACGCACGCCGCGCCAACCGCTGGGGCACGTCCAAGCATGCCAAGGCCTTGCCGCTCTACACCGTCGCGGACACCAAAAAGGCACTGGCGCATTTCGTCGGCCTGCCGCGCGACGGCCGCTTGAAGCTGGGCGATGCCGACATCCGCTTCACGCCGATCGGGCATTTGCTCGGCGCTTGCGCGCTCAGCATCACCGCCAACGGGCAAACGCTGGTGTTTTCCGGCGACGTCGGGCGCAGCAATGACTTGCTGATGCCGGCACCACAGCGGGTCGAGGAAGCCGATGTGCTGCTGATCGAATCCACTTACGGCAACCGCCTGCACCCGGCCGAAGACGTGCAGGTCAAGCTGGCTCAAGTGCTGCGCAACACCTTCAAGCGCGGCGGCTCGGTGCTGCTGCCCAGCTTTGCGGTCGGGCGGGCGCAGGCCCTGCTGTTGGTCTTGCAGCGCTTGCGCGAGGCGGGCGAACTGGCACAGGACGTGCCGATCTACCTGGACAGCCCGATGGCCATTCAAGCCACCGAGCTGACGCTGAAGCATAAAAAGCTGCTGCGCATCAGCGCCTCGGAGGCGGGCGGGCTGTGCGACGGCGTCCACCTGATCACCAAGCCGGCCGAATCGGTGAAGCTGGCCACCAGCCTGGGTGGCACCAAAGCAAGCTCAAAGAGCCGGCAGTCCATCGTCATCTCGGCCAGCGGCATGGCGACCGGCGGGCGGGTGCTCAATTACATCGAGACGATGGCACCGCAGGCCCGCCACCACATCGCCTTCCCCGGCTTCCAGGTCGGCGGCAGCCGCGGGGCCAAGATGGTGCAGGGGGCGCGCGAAATCAAACTGCACGGCCACTTCGTCAGCGTCAACGCCGAGATCAGCCACCTGGAAGGCTTCTCCGGCCATGCCGATGCCGACGGGCTGATGGCCTGGTTGCGCGGCTTCAAACGCGCGCCCGCCCAGGTCTTTGTCGTGCACGGTGAGCCCGAGGCCAGCGACGCGCTGCGCAGCCGCATCCAGGACGAGTTGGGCTGGCGCGTGCGCGTGCCGCAGCACCTTGAGACGGTCGAGTTGTGACACAGGCACCCAGCGCGGGCCCTGCACTGGGGCATTAGCGCCGTAATAAAGCCGCAACAACGCTCCAGCCCACAAATTTTCGGGCACCCGAAACCCATGTTCTACTCGCGGCTTTTTGTCCTCGACTGCCGCCCCGATGCCTCTTGTCTTTCGCTCCGCTCTACTCGCCTTCTTTGTCTTATTCACCGCCCCCAGTTACGCCAACAAGGACTTCGCTGGCTGCTTGCAACTTTTTGCCAGATCCACTCCACCGGTGTTGACCCAACGCCCCACCAACCGAGCCCTGTGCTACGACGCCTTTGCCATCCTGCACTCGGGCGAAAGCAAGACCGCCGTGTTTGTGGCGGAAAAGCTCAACAAAGCGTCGGTGGCGGATGCCGATGAAAAACGCACCAACCGCTTCTTTGCCGATGCCCGACTGAGGTCAGCCGAGCGGGCCACGCTGGAGGACTACAAGCGCAGCGGCTTTGATCGCGGTCACATGGCCCCGGCCGGCGACATGCCGACAGCACAGGCGATGGCGCAGAGCTTCTCGCTGGCCAATATCGTGCCGCAAGCACCCAAGCACAACCAAGGTGCCTGGGCCAAGTCCGTTGAATTGGCAACGCGGGACTATGCGGCGCGGGCCTCGGGCAACGTCTTTGTCATCACCGGCCCGGTGTTCGCTCCCAGCATTGCCGCCAGCCCCAGCATCGGTCCGAGCCAGGTGCGCGTGCCCAAGTTTTTGTTCAAACTCGTCTACGACCAGGACAAGAACAAGGCCTGGGCGCATTGGCACCTGAACGACAGCGAAACCCGTGCCTCGAAGCCGATCAGCTATGCCGAGTTGGTCAAGTACACCGGCATCGAGTTCCTGCCGGGGTTGAACCCAACTCAGTGAGCAAAGCCTGAGCCGGAATGGCCGGCAGGCCAGCCTGCGCCATACTGCCGCCCTGCATGAAAACTCAAGCCATCGTCCCCGCCGTCGTCGATTTCTCCACGACGGCCGTCCCGAGCGCAAGCGCCTTGGGCGACGTTTTTCACCGCCGCGCCGATGCGCTGGCGCAAGCCCAAGCTGTCTTTCTGGCGGGCAACGGCCTGCCGGGTCGCTGGGCACAGCGGCCGCGTTTTGTCATCCTGGAAACCGCTTTCGGGCTGGGCCACAACTTCCTCGCCACCTGGGACGCTTGGCAGCAAGACCCAGCGCGTTGCCAGCAATTGATCTTCATCAGCATTG
>CANFYD010000490.1 GCA_947450745.1 Burkholderiales bacterium | reverse complement strand
TGGCTGCCTTTCTTCGTTGGTGCGCTGAATCTATGACCAACCGGGCTGGCTTTACCCAGCCCGGTCAGCGCTGGCTCAAGCCAGCTTGAACGGCAACTCGCGCAAGGGCTTGCCGATCAAGGCGGCCACTGCGTTGGCGAAGGCCGGGGCGAGCGGCGGCAAGCCGGGCTCGCCCATACCGGTGGGCGCATCGGCGCTGGGCACCAGGTGCACGGCGATCTGCGGCATGTCAGTGATGCGCGGCACGACGAAGTCGCCGTAGTTGCTCTGCTCGACCACGCCGTCCTTCAGCGTGATGGCAGCACCCGGCAAGCACATCGACAAGCCCATCAATGCGCCGCCCTGCACCTGAGCTTCCAGCGTGCGCGGGTTGATGGCCAAGTTGCAATGCACGCCGGCCGTCACCTTATGCAGCGTTGGCGTGCCATCTTTGACCGAAGCCTCGACCACATAAGCCACCACAGACTGGAACGACTCGTGCACCGCCACACCCCAAGCACGGCCAGCCGCCAGCGGCGTCTTGCCGTAGCCGGACTTGTCCACCGCCAACTGCAAGGCCGCCTTGTGACGCGGGTGCTCAGTTCCGATCAAGGACATACGGTAGGCCACAGGGTCTTGCTTGGTGGTGCGCGCGATCTCGTCGATCAACGTCTCCATCACGAAAGCGGTGTGGGTCGAGCCGACGCTGCGCCACCAGAGCACCGGCACATTGACATCCGGGTGATGCACGGTCAGGCGCATCGGAATCGGATAAGGCTCCTTCATGCCCTCGACGGTCGTGCCATCGACGCCGTCCTTCATCATGGCGGACTCGAACAGCGAGCCCTTCATGATCGATTGCCCGACGATGACGTGATCCCAGGCGGTGATCTTGCCCTTGGCGTCAAAGCCGATCTTGGCGGTGTGCAGGTGCATCGGACGGTAATAGCCGCCCTTGATGTCGTCCTCGCGGCTCCACACCATGCGGATGGGCACGCTCATGCCCGCTGTTTGCGCCGCCTTGGCGACGGCGGCCGCCTCGACCACGTAGTCGCTGGTCGGCACCGCGCGGCGGCCAAAACCGCCACCGGCCATTTGCACATGAACCTTCATGTTTTGCGGTGCCACACCCAACATCTTGGCCGCAGCCGCGCCGTCCAGGCCGGGCATTTGCGTGCCCAACCACAGCTCGGCCTTGTCGCCGGTCAGCTTGACGGTGCAATTGAGCGGCTCCATCGCGGCGTGCGCCAAGTAGGGGAACACGAACTCGGCGTTGATCTTGTGCTCGGCAGCAGCCAGCGCTGAGACGTCCGCGTCATATTTGCGCGGGCCCGGCTGCGTCGCCAATTGACGGTATTGCGCCAACTGCTTCACGCTGTCGACCTTCTCGACGGCGCTGGTATCCCACTGCAGCTTGAGCGCCTCACGCCCTTGCTTGGCGGGCCAGTAGCCATCGGCAATCACGACCACGCCGTCACCGCCGCGATCAACAGGAATACGCAACACCGCCTTGACGCCCTTGATCGCCTTGGCTGCGCTGTCGTCCACCGACTTCAGCTTGGCGCCGAAGACCGGCGGATGCGCCACCACCGCAGTCAGCATGCCGGGCAACTTCATGTCGATGCCGTAGCTTTGCTGACCGGTCGACTTGGCCTTGGCATCCAAGCGGCTGGTCGGCTGCCCGATCAAGCGGAAGTCTTTCGGGTCTTTCAGCATGACCTTTTCGGGCACCGGCAACTTCATTGCGGCCTCGGCCAGTTCGCCATAGCTGAGTTGCTTGCCACCGGGGCCGATGACGACGCCGTTGCGGGTGCGCAGCGCGGCCGGGTCGGCCTTCCACTGTGCGGCGGCGGCGCTGACCAACATGGCGCGCGTGCGGGCACCCAGTTCACGGTATTGCGTGTACGAGTGGTTGATCGAACCGGACCCGCCGGTGATGTGCATGCCGAACACCGGGTCGATGTAGGCCGGATCATTCGTGCCGTGCACGCTTTTGACCTTGGACCAATCGGCGTCAAGCTCCTCGGCCAAGATCATCGGCAAAGCGGTCTGCACGCCTTGGCCAAAGTCCAGGCGGTTGATGGTCACGGTGGTCGTGCCGTCGCGGGCGATCTGGACAAAGGCCGAGGGCTGCTGCAAAGGCTTCAGTGCCGTGTCAGCCGGCTTGGCTCCGGCCGCGTCTTGCGCCAGCGCGGCCAAGGGGAAGGCGCCGAGCGCAAAGCCGCTGACGGCCGTCATTTTCAGGAAGCTGCGGCGGGCAAAACCTTCGGCTGCAGCCGTGTCGGCGTCGCTGCGGCCCGCAGCCATCAGGGCTTGGAGGTGCTTGGGCAACTCGAAAGTGGCTTGATCAAAATGCATGATGCGATCTCTTTATGGGTTGGGCCCCAGCCGCTGTTGACAAGGCCGGCGGTGGCCTTCGTCATCTGGCGGACAGGCGGACAGGCGGCGTGTTCAGGCCAGTGCTTTTGCAGCGTCGGTGATGGCGGCGCGGATGCGTGCGTAAGTGCCGCAGCGGCAGATGTTGCCCGCCATCGCCGAGTCGATTTCGGACTCGGTTGGCAGCTTGCCCTTGGGCACCGAGCTCAAGAAGGCCGTGGCCGACATGATCTGCCCGCTCTGGCAGTAGCCGCACTGCGCCACGTCATGCTTGACCCACGCGGCCGAAACCGCCTTGCCGACCTTGTCCGCACCGGCTGTCACCGCTTCGATGGTGGTGATTTTTTGCCCGACAGCGGCCGAAATCGGCGTCACGCAAGAGCGAATCGCCGCGCCGTTCAAGTGCACGGTGCAAGCACCGCAGAGGGCTGCGCCGCAACCGAACTTGGTGCCCGTCAAGCCGAGGGTGTCGCGCAGCGCCCACAGGATGGGGGTGGAAGGATCGACGTCGATCTGGCGGTCTTGGCCGTTGATATTGAGCGTAGTCATCGCCGAACTCCTGGGGTTATGGGTGAATATTAATTCGGCCAAAGCGTAGCGCTTACCGCGATCCGGGTCAAGCGCCTACGTTCAAGCCCCCTCGCGGCACTGCGGCAAGTGGGCTTGATCAAGCCTTGATACCGTCCCAGCACAGGGCAAAGGCCATCGCCTGACAAGCGTCGGTATTGGCCAGCGCGCCGGAGCGCAGCAGGTTGGAGGTCTCGCGGACGGAGCCGACAAAGCTGCTGATCAACAACACCGTCGGCACATCCTTAAGAATCTGCTGCGACTTGGCCGCCTCCAACAGGTCGATCCAGTCCTTGATCAACCGAGCCGACAGTGTGCGGCTGGCTTCGCTGAACCAGGGGGAATTGGCGTACTGCTCCAGAAACAACATCTCGGCAAAGTGGTCCACCCGGTTTTCAAGCAGGTTGGTCCAGATGCGCTGGAAGCGACTGCGAAACGGCGTGGCCGGATCGTCACCCTGCATCAGCCGGGCCGCGACGGCCGTCTTGGCCTGCTCGTACAGGTCGGCCAGCAACTCGTCTTTAGAGCGGTAGTAAACGTAGAGCGTGCCGGTGGCCAAACCCGCCTGGCGCGCAATGGCCGCCATGGTCAGGCCGCTCAGGCCAGTCTGTTCGACCAAGCTGAATGTTGCGCTGGCGATGGCTCGGGCTTTTTCTTCGTCTTTGAGCTTCACAGC
>CANFYD010000489.1 GCA_947450745.1 Burkholderiales bacterium | reverse complement strand
TGGGCCGATCTGGTGCTCTGGCGGCCGGCGTTGTTTGGCGTCAAGCCGTCGCTGATCCTGAAGGGCGGTTATGTGGCAGCGGCCGCGATGGGCGACCCGAATGCCTCGATCCCGACACCGCAGCCGGTGCATTACCGGCCGATGTTTGCGTCCTTCGGCGGCGCGATTGCCCAGACCTCGCTGACCTTTTTGAGTCAGGCCGCGCAGGCCAACGGCCTGGCCGAGCAGCTCGGCTTGAAGCGCCGCACGGTGGCGGTGAGCGGCTGCCGCAGCGTCAAAAAGCAGCACATGGTGCACAACGACTACCTGCCGAAGATGTCCATCGACCCGCAGACCTACGAGGTACGCGCCGACGGCCTGCATCTGCACTGCGAACCGGCGACCGAGTTGCCGATGGCGCAGCGCTACTTCCTGTTTTGATCTTCTGATTTTTTGACCTTTTGACGGTGCGCCCTCCATGTTGATGATTCACCGATGCCTGCCGCAAGGCGACGGCCTGGCCACTGTGCTGATCAAGCGTGCGCCGGTTGTGGCGCTGGACTGGGACCTGCGCCAACGCAGCCGCTTCACCGCCAGCGACGAGCAGGGCCGCGAGCTGGGCGTGGTGCTGCCGCGCGGCCAAGTGGTGCGCGGTGGCGATGTGCTGCTGGCCGAAGACGGCTCGCTGCTGCGGGTGGTGGCGGCACCGCAGCCGGTGCTGATCGTGACTTTGGCGGAAGGTGCGCCGGCGTTTGATCTGCTGCGCGCCGCCTACCACCTGGGCAACCGCCATGTGCCGCTTGAATTGCAGCCGGGTCACCTGAAGTTGGAGCCTGATTCGGTGCTGGCCGAGCTGCTGCTGCGCATGGGCTTGCGGGTCGAAGAAACGCTGGCCGGCTTCGAGCCGGAAGGTGGGGCTTATGCAGGCGCGGCGGCGGGTGGGCATGGGCATGGGCATTCGCACGAGCATGCCGACGACCACGACCACAGTCACGGCCATGGCGGTCACTCGCATCCCCACGACTGAACGATGAGCGAACTGGCCATTCCCCCGGCGCGGCTGCTGCAACTGATGTGGCTGGCCTCGCCCGCGCTGCCGGTCGGCGGCTTCAGCTATTCCGAAGGGCTGGAAGCGGCCTGCGAAGCCGGGCTGGTGACGACCGAGGCACAGGCGTGCGCTTGGTTGACCGATCAATTGCAGCTGTCGCTGGCGCGCTTCGACCTGCCGCTGACGGCGCAAGCCGTCGCGTTGTGGTCGCAAGCCGAACTGGATGCAAAGCAACTGGAAGCGCTGAATGACTGGATGCTGCAAACCCGCGAAAGCGCCGAATTCCGCCAGCAGACCGAGCAGGCCGGCCGCTCGCTGGCCACGTGGCTGAAGCTGCGCTTGGACGCCGATGACGCCCGCCTGCTGTTGCTGCAAAGCCTGCCACCAGCACCCAGCTGGCCGCTGGCCTTTGGGCTGGCCGCCAGCGTGATCGGCGCGACGCCGCGTGAGGCCGTGTTGGCTTTTGCCTTCAGCTGGGCCGAAAACCAGGTGCAAGCCGCCATCAAGGCGGTACCGCTGGGCCAGAGTGCCGGCCAGCGCATCCTGATGCGCTTGAGCGAGGCGATCACCGCCGTGCTGGAGCCGGCGCTGAGCCGCCCGGCCGCCGCGACCCAAGCCTTCACCCCGATGCTGGCCATACTGAGCGCGCAGCATGAAGCGCAGTACAGCCGCATTTTCCGATCCTGAACACCGCTAGCCCGAACACCAACTTATGACCAGCTCCTCCCTGCACAACATCCCCGGCCGACTGAAGAAACTCCCGCCGCTGCGCGTCGGCATCGGCGGGCCGGTCGGCTCGGGCAAGACCACCTTGCTGGAAATGCTCTGCAAGGCGATGCGCGCGCGCTACGACCTGGTCGTCGTCACCAACGACATCTACACCAAGGAAGACCAGCGGCTGCTGACCGTGGCCGGCGCGCTGGAGCCGGAGCGCATCCTCGGAGTTGAAACCGGCGGCTGCCCGCACACCGCCATCCGCGAGGACGCGTCGATCAATCTGGAGGCGGTGGACCGCATGCTGAAGGCCTTCCCGCAGGCCGACATCGTCTTCATCGAGAGCGGCGGCGACAACTTGGCCGCCACCTTCAGCCCCGAGCTGTCCGACCTGACGCTGTACGTGATCGACGTTGCCGGGGGCGAAAAAATCCCCCGCAAGGGCGGCCCCGGCATCACCAAGAGCGATCTGCTGGTGATCAACAAAACCGACCTCGCCCCTTACGTCGGTGCCAACCTGGACGTGATGCGGGCCGACACCTTGCGCATGCGCGGTGCCCGGCCGTTCGTGATGACGAACCTGAAAACGCTGGACGGGCTGGACGAGGTGGTGCTTTTCATCGAGAGCAAGGGTTTGATGCTGGGTTGAGAGGGTGAGCACTTTTTACTGCGCGGCCGCCATGCGTCGTTGGCTGGGTGCTCGGAATCCTCACGTACCTGAAGTACGTTCCGGTTCCTGCGCCCCATCCGCCTAGCCTGACAACCGCTCGCTACAAAAGTTCTCACCCTCTGAGTTGGCCCGGCGAGGCCCGCTGTGGACGGCTTTGCGCAGCCGCTATCCCCCTGATAATGCGGCTACTTTTTTCGGCCACGCTCAGCGCTCACCGTCCATGCCCACTGCTCCCACCCTGCACTCCCTGCTCGAACAAGCCCTGGCCGACGTCCCCGCGCTGAGCCGTCAACTGCTCAATGCGATCCAGGATGAGCTGAGCGCCAAGCCGCAGTATTTTTTGCTGCAAGAAGGCTGGCGGCGGGTGCGTCACCGCTTTGCGGCGGACTTTGAACGTGGTCTGCTACCGCTGTTGCAGCAGCAGCAGACATCGAGCACTGCCGATCCGGCACGCTCGTCCATGTCCATGTCCATGTCCCTGTCCATGCCCGTCGCCACAGCAGCCGAGCCGACCTACCCCGGCGCGCTCAACCTGGTCGATGAACAGCAGGCGCGCCAGCAAGTGGCCATCGCCCGGGTCAGCGCTGCCATTGAGGATCACAACCAGACCGAGCTTCATCAGCTGGACAATCTGTTCGCGGCGCTGCGCGGTACCGCCAAACCGCGCAAGCACGACAACCCCTTGCGTCCGGCGCTGTTTGCGCAGGCCTTGCACCGCAGCTTGTTCGGCTCCGAGCTGGACGAGTCAACCCGCTACGCCCTGATGAACGCCACCGCCCAGCCGATGGCACAGAGCCTGCACCGGTTCTACCAAGCACTGTGCCAGCCGCTGCAGACGGCCGATCTCGGCCGCATGGTGCTGAACCACGGAGCCAGCAAGCAAGAGCCCAAGGTCGCGGCGCAGTTTGCCCAAGTGGCGCATGTGGCACACCCGAACGAGCCCGCCACGCTGGCCGGCCTGTCCCGGCGCGTGCAGCTGCAGCAGCAGCAGAAACAACCACACACCCACGACGCCGCAGCGCAGCCCACCTTCATCGCCAAGCCCGGGCCGGACATGCTGAGCCGCTTGTACGAGCAGATCCTGACCGACCCGCGGCTGCTGCCGCCGCTGAAGGCCTTGCTGGCGCGGCTGCAAGTGGCGGTGGTGCGCCTGGCCCGCCTCGACGGCAGTTTGCTGCACCGCCAGAACCATGCCACCTGGCTGCTGC
>CANFYD010000488.1 GCA_947450745.1 Burkholderiales bacterium | reverse complement strand
CTCCGGCGCGGACGGGCCCGAGCCGCGCTGGATGGAGCGCAGCACCAAACCGCATTGCTCCGCGTGCGCAGCCGCCTCGTTCAGCAACTCATCCTGCCGGTTTTTTTGTGCCGCCTCGATCTGCTCGGCCGAGAACGCCGGCAACTCACCGTAATACACCGGGCCTTCGCTGACATTGACCAAAATGAGCTCCAGAGGCGCGCCGGCCCGGGCCATCGCCGCCACCGTATCCAGCGCCCGCTTGGAGCCTTCAGAGCCATCGATTGCGACCAACATCTTCAACATGGGATTCTCCTGGGAGCTTGATTGCTTCAAGCGCTAAAAATCAGTTTGACCGGAACACAGGTGGACGCAGCGAACTGCCGCATCAGGTAAAAGCAGGTGGGAGCCTCAAGCCTCCCCGGCATAACCCACCGTTTGCGCCAACAGCACCTGCTCATCGGGGTCCAAGCCCATGGCCTTGCTGAGCGCGTCGCGGTCTATCCAGGCACGAATGACGGTGGACAGGCCTTCGGAGGCGCAAAACAGGTAGACGTTTTGCGCCATCGCACCGGCAGCGGCGAAGGCGTAGGCACTGCGCTGGCTGGCCGGCACCAGCATCATGCGGCGGTGATCGGCCACAAACACCAAGTCCAGCGCGGCGCGGTCGACAAAGTCCTGATAGCCGGTGACGCTGCGGGCATCGCTGTGCACGATGAGTCGCAAATGGTGGTGCTCGGGCTCATACAGATACAAGCCCTCGGGCAGCGCCACATACAGATCGACCTCTTGCGCATTCATTGCGCTGGGTGCGGTACGCCCGCCGAGCTGCTTGCGGTTGATGCCGCAAGCCGCCCACAGCAGGTCGCTGAGCGTTTGCGCCTTCAGGGCCTGCAAGCTGAACTCGCGCTGCGACTGTCGGCCAGCCAAGGCCTGCATCAGCGGCAGACCACCGTCCATTTGCGGCGCTGGCAGGACCAGGGTCGATTGGGCATCGCCCGACGCGGGTTGCGGCTTCAGCGATCCCATCAAACCCAGCGCCATTTTGGTCAGGATATTCATTCAGCCCTCACTCGTTGAGGGCTGGCCGAAGCAGCCCAAGAGTCCATGGGTGCTCGCGATCAGGATTGCGGTGCCCGAGCGGCGGCCGACGTCCTGCGACTGCCATTGCCAGCTGCGCTGGCACTGGGCTGGGCAGACTTGTCACGCGCCGCAAAGACGGAGAAGACGTCGATGCCAATGCCGGTGAACGGGCCGATTGAGTGGCCCTCAGCCGCATCGTCGGCCGCTCCGTTGACGGGATGTCCGTTTGTTTTGGGCCCATTTTTACCGCCTGCCTTGCCGTTTGTCTTGCCATTTGTCTTGCTGTTTGCTTGGGCATTCAGTGGCTGACTCTGAGCACTCGCCGAGCGCCCGGGCTTGTCATCCAGCACGCTGCGGGTGCTGGTCGACAGCAGCCTCAAGCGCTCGACATCGAGAATATCGACCGCACGGTTATTTACCCGCAAGAAGCCCAGATCCACCAAAGCGCTGAAGGAGCGGCTGACCGTTTCATGTGCGACGCCCAAATGACTGGCGATGTCGCGCCGGCACATGCGCAGCAGCAGGCGCTCGGCCGACTGCCCGCTCGCCTTCATGCGCTCCGAGTAATGCACCAGAAACCGGGCCACCCGCACCTCCGCCGAGACAGCCGCCATCAGGTCGGCGATCTCGCTTTGCCGCTTCAGCTCCCGGCTCACGGCCAAGTGCAGCAAGCGGTCTACCGCCGGGGCGCGCTGACCGAGCGTGAAGACGTCTTGGCTGCGCAGCACGAAGACGCGGGAATCCTCCAGCGCCGTCACACCAGTCGGGTGACGCCCAATACAAAGTGCATCAAAACCTAGCAACTCGCCGCAGCAAGTGAAGCCCAGCACCTGCTCGTAACCATCTTCGGCCGTGCGGTAGCTTTTGAAGGAGCCGCTGCCGACGAAGTAGATCGCGTCGGCCGGTGAGCCTTCGTGGAATAAGGCGCAGCCTGCGCGCACCTGCTTGTTCGCCACCGGATAGCTGTCGCTTTCGGCGCTGATGGCATGAGCCGCATTCATCAGTCGCAAAATATCCGACAAGCTGGTCCGCTCCAGCGCTTCAGAGCGCCGCACAGCCTCGCTACTAGCGCCGCAGTTCGGTGCTTGCAATGCTGTTGAATGATCCATGAATTACCCCTTTTGCTTGGCAGGTGAAAACGATTCAACCCTGCGACAAGCATGCGCATGTGCAGCGCCTGCGGCAATCGGCGTACCCGCCAAATTCGCTACGCTCAATTCCTAGGAGCTGGCTGAATTTCTGGCTTGTCGATCGGAATAATCTGATTCACAGACTGCCGAGCAGTGCCCGCCGCAAGGGCCACTTTTGGCTAAACCACAGAGGAGAAAGTGCCAGTAGCTGCGCACTCGGTGAGCACCGCCTGGGCGGCCAGCGGCGGCCCGGCGACGCTTCAACTCGCCATTTGATGTAAGTCAACCAACCTGGGGATTTGGAGCAAGGCGGCGCGCTCCGCTTGCATAACAATGCATTTATTGGGCGCTCAGCGCACAAGCTGACGGAATTACAAGAAACTCAGCGAATCGGGTGGCCTTTAAAAGTTCGAGAACCCTTGGCGAATACCCAATCACAGGAACGCTGGTCAGTGGAAAAAAAATTACAAAATTACCGGCTCAGTCTTGGCGATATCGCCTTGCTGGACGCCAGCGCCGTGAACGCGGCTCGCGAGGCCATCATCACCGTGGACGGGGGCCAAACCATACTCCGCATCAACCCGGCCGCGCAGCAGATGTTCGGCTGCAGCGCTGCCGCAGTGCTGGGCAGCCCCTTGGGGCAATGGGTCACGCTGAGTCTCCCGCCCGCCATGGCGCAAGCTCAGGCACAGGCCGAGATTCCAGCTCACCTCAAAGCACAAACGTGGAACGAACTCGCCAGCGCCGGCAAAGCCCGGCCCACGGCTCCAGCAAGCGCCGTCATTTACGGCCGGCGTGTCGATGGGCAACAGTTCCCGGTGTCGGCCACCGTGGTCGGCCTCACGCAAGCAAATAACGCGCTAGCACCAAGGCTCTACAACATTCTGCTGTCCGACCTCGGCACCGAGCACCGGCGGCTGGACGAAGTCGCCACGCTGCGGCGGCAACTGCAGCGGATCTTCGAGGCATCCCCGATCGCGAGCCTGATCACCGATGGTGAGCAAACTGTGTTGGCCAACCCAGCCTTTTTGCATCTGCTCGGGGCCAATGATCTGGAACAGGTCAAAGGCAAATCGGTCTATGAATTTTTCCATCCAAGATCACGTGCGCCGATACGCAGGCAAATCACCGGAGCACTATCCGGCGAGCTTGGAGCCGGCGTGCGGACCGAGTGCCTGAGCCGCTGCGATGGCAGCCTGCTTGGAGTGGAAGTCGCCGTCGTCGCACTGCCAGACTTGACCGATGGAGCGGCATCGACGGTGCAACTGGTGATCACCGACATCAGCCGATGCGAGAAGGCCAGCGCAGATCTGCTGCACTCGCGCCAGGAATTGCGGCGCCTGTCCGGCAGCCTGGTCGATGCCCGCGAGGAAGAGCGCCGCCGCATCGCCCGTGAGTTGCATGATGAGTTGGGCCAACGCTTGTCGGCCTT
>CANFYD010000487.1 GCA_947450745.1 Burkholderiales bacterium | reverse complement strand
AGATCACCACCGACTCGTTGACCGAGTAGCCCAGCACCGCCAGGATCGCCGCCAGCACCGAGAGCGAGAACTCCCACTGGAAGAAGGCAAAGAAACCCAGAATGATGACCACGTCGTGCAAGTTGGCGATGATGCCTGCGACCGCGAACTTCCACTCGAAGCGAAAGGCCAGATAAATCATGATGCCGACGACCGT
Organism: Burkholderiales bacterium; assembly: GCA_947450745.1. GTDB lineage: Bacteria > Pseudomonadota > Gammaproteobacteria > Burkholderiales > Burkholderiaceae_C > Paucibacter_A. The sequence continues at coordinate 3,436 of CANFYD010000487.1, read as the reverse complement.
GGCAAGCAATGCCTTGGCCGCGTCCTGAGCCAACTCCGCTCCGACGGCCGGCCCCACGACTTCGCTGCGTGACAGCTTGATCGGCTCGACGCCTGCGCTGGTGGAGCAGACCTGCTTGCTGATCGCCTCACCCTTCTCGCTGACCGATTGAATGCGGCTGACGGCACCACTTTCATCGCGGCAAAGCTCGGCAAAGACGTTGTCGACCAGTTCGGTCTGCTTGATATCGCCGCGCACCGGCAGGCGAATCATCACATCGCGCGAGCTGCCGAAGTTCTGCACCTGAACTTCGCCAAAACCCATTTTCTCGACCAGCACGCGGGTCTTTTCGATTTCGGCCGTTTGCGCATACTCGACTTCAATGACGGTGCCGCCAGTGAACTCGATGGAAAAGTGCAGCCCCCGCGTGATCAGGAAGAACACCGCCACGCCAAAGGTCAGGAAAGAAATCACGTTGAAGATCAACGCGTGCTTCATCAGCGGCAGATCGCGCTTGATTCGGAACAGTTCCATAGTCGTCTCGTCCGCTTCGCTTATGCCTTGGCCACGGGCTGATCAGCCTCGGGCGCTGGTTTCCAAATCTGCCCGATGGACAGCGACTTCAACTTCTTCGTCCGGCCATACCAAAGGTTGACCAGCGCGCGCGAGAACACCACCGACGAAAACATCGAGGTCAGGATACCCAAGCAATGCACGATGGCAAAACCCTTGACCGGGCCTGAACCGAAGGTCAGCAAGGACACGCCGGCGATCAAGGTCGTCACGTTGGAGTCGAAAATCGTGGCGAAGGCCCGCTCATAACCGATGGTGATGGCCGCTTGCGGCGACGCGCCGCCGCGCAACTCCTCGCGGATGCGCTCGTTGATCAGCACGTTCGAGTCGATCGCCATGCCCAGCACCAGGGCGATGGCGGCAATGCCTGGCAGGGACAGCGTCGCCTGAAGCATCGACAAGACCGCCACCAGCAGCAGCAGGTTGAAAGCCAGCGCAAGTGACGAAAACACACCAAACAACACGTAGTAGATACACATGAAAACGGCCACCGCGACAAAGCCCCAAATCACGCTGGAAATACCTTTTTCGATGTTTTCACGACCCAGGCTCGGGCCAATGGTTTTTTCTTCGATGATTTCCATCGGCGCAGCCAGCGAGCCGGCACGCAAAAGCAGGGCCGTGTCGCTGGCCTCCTGCGTGCTCATCGAGCCGGAAATCTTCACCCGGCCACCGCTCAGTTCGCTGCGGATCACCGGTGCGGTCACCACTTCGCCCTTGCCCTTTTCGAACAGGATGATGGCCATGCGCTTGCCAATGTTCTCGCGCGACATGTCCTTCATGATGCGGGCACCCTTGGCATCCAGCGTCAGATCGACCGAGGCTTGTTGATGCTCATCGAAGCCTGGCTGCGCGTCATTGAGGTTCTCACCGGTCAGCACCACAGCCCGCTTGACGATGATGGGGCCGAAGCCACGGTCCACAAAACGCTCGGTACCGAACGGCACCGGGCCGCTGCCGGCAATCGCGGCTTGTGCCTCGGCGCTGTCATCGACCATGCGCAGCTCCAGCGTGGCGGTACGGCCGATGATGTCCTTGGCCTTGGCGGTGTCCTGAACGCCCGGCAACTGCACGACCACGCGGTCCAGTCCCTGCTGCTGAATCACCGGCTCGGACACGCCCAACTCATTGACCCGGTTGTGCAGCGTGGTGATGTTCTGTTTCAGCGCGGCGTCTTGCACGGCCACCTGGGCCGCCGGCTTCAGCGTGCCGGTCAGGCGCAAATCCAGCCCATCGGTTGACGGCACCCACAGCACATCGCCCAGCTGCGTGGCCAGCAAATCCTGCGCTTGGCTGCGCACTGCTGCATCGCGGAAGGTGATCACCAAGCTGTTGCCATCGCGGTTGATACCCGCGTGGCGAATATTTTTGTCGCGCAGCATCGTACGCACGTCGCCGGTCAGCGATTCGGCCTTCTTGGTCAGAGCCGACTTCATGTCCACCTGCATCAAAAAGTGCACACCGCCGCGCAAGTCCAGGCCCAGATACATCGGAAACGCATGCAGGGCAGACAACCAGCGCGGTGAACGCGACACCAGGTTCAGCGCCACGATGTAGACCGGGTCCGCTGCGTCGGCGTTGAGCGCCTTGGCTACCGCGTCCTTGGCCTTCAACTGCGTGTCGATATCGGTGAAACGGGCCTTGATCGAATTGCCCTCAAGCTGCACAAAGTCGGCATTGATTTGCGCCTCGCTGAGCGCTTTTTCGATCTGCGCCGTCAAGTTGGCATCGACCTTGACGGTGACCTTGGCGCTGGACACCTGAACGGCCGGCGCTTGGCCAAAGAAGTTCGGCAGCGTGTAGACGATGCCGACGACCAAAGCGATGACGAGGATCGCGTACTTCCACAGCGGATAACGATTCATGGGGGCTTTCTCTCAGACCCGAAAACAAGACCCTGACGCGCAGCTGCGCGTGTGCGCTTGTCGCTCGTTGGATCTTGTCTCACTGGTGCTGCAAATTTGCAGCAAGGCAATGGGCAGACGGCATGCCACCGTCCGCCATGGCGGGGATTTAGGACTTGACCGTGCCCTTGGGCAAAACTTGCACCACAGCCGAGCGCTGCACTTGCAATTCAACGCCTGCCGCCACTTCCAACGTCATGAAGCTGTCACCGACCTTGATGATCTTGCCCAGCAGCCCGCCTGTCGTCACGACTTCGTCGCCCTTGGCGATGGCCGCAATCATGGCCTTGTGCTCCTTTTGGCGCTTCATCTGGGGGCGGATCATGACGAAATACAGCACCACGAACATCAGCACCAGCGGCAACATGCCTTGCAGGCTGGTCAGCATGTCGGTACCACCCGCAGCGGCGGTCTGAGCAAAAGCATTGGAAATAAACACGTCGAGTCCCTTTGAAATGAGCGCGCCCGCAAGAAAGCCTGCAGGCCACTGAACGGCGGATTGTATGCGGTGGGCCATGTCCTCCCGGGCCGCGCACAAGCCTTGTCTTACACGCAGCAATCTGGGGTCAGCACAGGGCGTGAACAAGCCATGTTTTCGATGCCATCGGCACCGAAAAAACTCAGTCGAGCGGGTGCTGCAGCGCTGGTGACTCAATTGGGAACGAAGATGCGCACGGCGAGTGCAGTGGCGGCGGAGCTTGGCACATCCACCGTCGGCCGGACCGGTAAATGCACGATTTCGCGCAATGCAGTGCAGTATCGCGATGCTGTTTTCAGACGCTGGAAATGCAAGTTCGCGAGGCAAGGGGCAGTTGCAGTTGCAGTTGCAGTTGCAGTTGCGAGTGCACGAACCCAATCGCAAGCAAAGCAATTGGCCTGGACGCCCCAGGGTTATTCAGCTTCGCCTGGCTGGCGTCAACGAACTACTGAGTGACTTGGCGGCCCGAGTGCAAATTTAGCGATGGCTGCCTCAATCGAGT
>CANFYD010000486.1 GCA_947450745.1 Burkholderiales bacterium | reverse complement strand
CGCGCCTGCATCTGGTGGCCAAGCGGCGCGAGGACCGCCTGGCGTTCGACCTGCAAACCGCCGTGGCCGAAAGCTTTGGCTACGAGGGCAGCAAGGCGCAGCGGGCCTCCGAGGTCTTGATGCGGCGCTATTACTGGGCCGCCAAGGCGGTCACGCAGCTCAATCAGGTGCTGCTGCTGAACCTGGAAGAGCAGGTCAACGGCTCGCAGCAAGGGCTGATGCGGCCGATTGACGCGCAGTTTCTGGACCGCGCCGGCATGCTGGAAGTGATCAGCGACGACCTTTACCAGCGCGACCCGCATGCGATTTTGCGCACCTTTCTGGTCTACCAGCAAACGCGCGGCATCAAGGGTTTGTCGGCCCGCACGCTGCGAGCGCTCTACAACGCCCGCCAGTTGATGGACAGCGCGTTCCGCCGCGACCCGGTGAACCGCGCCACCTTCATGCAGATCCTGAACCAGCCGGAAGGGCAAACCCACGCGTTCCGGCTGATGAACGAGACCTCGGTGCTGGGCCGCTATTTGTGGGTGTTTCGCCGCATCGTCGGGCAAATGCAGCACGACCTGTTCCACGTCTACACGGTGGACCAGCACATCTTGATGGTGCTGCGCAATGTGCGGCGCTTTTTCATCCCCGAGCATTCGCACGAATACATGTTTTGCTCGCAGCTCGCCTCCGAGTGGGACAAGCCCGAGCTGCTCTACATCGCCGCCATCTTCCACGATGTGGCCAAAGGGCGAGGCGGCGACCATTCCGACCTCGGGGCGGTGGAAGTGCGGCGCTTTTGCAAAGCCCACGGCGTGCTGCGCGCCGACGCGGAGTTGGTTGCCTTTTTGGTTCAGCATCACCTGATGATGTCGCGCGTGGCGCAGAAAGAGGACTTGTCCGACCCGGACGTGATCGCCGCCTTCGCGCTGAAGATGATCGATGCGCGCCACCTGACCGCGCTTTATTTGCTGACGGTGGCCGACATCCGGGGCACCAGCCCCAAGGTCTGGAATGCCTGGAAGGGCAAGCTGCTGGAAGACCTGTACCGCCTGACGCTGCGGGCGCTGGGCGGGGCTCAGCCGAATCTGGCGGCCGAGATCGAAGCGCGCAAGAACGAGGCCCGCCACAGCCTGGCCCTGCATTCGATGCTGCCCGACACCGAAACGCCGCTCTGGCAGACGCTGGAGCTGAGCTACTTTGCCCGCCACGAGGCCGCCGATCTGGCTTGGCATGCGCGCTCGCTCTGGCGCCATGTGCAGTCCGGCGGGCCGGTGGTGCGGGCGCGGCCATCGCCGGTCGGTGAGGGCTTGCAGGTGCTGGTTTATGCGCCGGACCGGCTCGACCTGTTCGCCCGCATCTGCGGCTATTTCGACGGCACCGGCTTCAACATTCTGGACGCCAAGGTGCACACCACGCGCAGCGGTTTTGCGCTCGATACCTTCCAGGTGATCAGCCCGGATGAAGAGCTCAATCATCGCGACCTGGTGTCGCTGGTGGAAACCCAATTGACGAGCGCGCTGTGCGCCGCCGGCCCGCTGCCGGAACCGCGGCGCGGGCGTTTGTCGCGCCGGGTCAAGTCCTTCCCGTTCACGCCGCGCATCGCGCTGCGGCCGGACGAGCGCGGGCAGCGCTGGTTGCTGTCCATCAGCACCAGTGACCGGGCCGGCCTGCTGTATGCGATCGCCCGGGTGCTGGCGCGCCACAGCATCAACTTGCAACTGGCCAAGATCTCGACCTTGGGTGAACGCGTCGAAGACACTTTTCTGGTCGACGGCCCCGCACTCCAGCAGAACAAATTGCAATTGCAAATCGAAACCGAACTGCTCGATGCAGTCGCCCTGCCCGCATGATGCCGACCTCCCCTCTTAACCCACAGCCGGACACCCCGGCCGCTGCGCCGTCCCACGCGCCGAGCAATATCGTCAACGCCGAAACGGCACTGGCCGATCTGCAGGCCTTCGACGCCATCATCGACGTGCGCTCGCCGGCCGAGTTTGCCGAGGACCATTTGCCCGGCGCGGTCAACTGGCCGGTGCTGGACAACGAGCAGCGCCGCATCGTCGGCACGCTCTACAAGGCCTCGCCGTTCGAGGGGCGCAAGCTCGGTGCCGCCTTGGTGGCGCGCAACATCGCCGCCCACCTGGATGCTCATGTCCAGGGGCTGGACCGCAATTGGCGGCCGCTGATCTATTGCTGGCGCGGCGGCCAGCGCTCGGGCGCCATGACCTGGTTCTTGGGCCAGATCGGCTTCAAATCGCGCCAATTGCACGGCGGCTACAAGGCCTACCGGGCGCAGGTGCGCGACGCGCTGGCCACTTGGCCGGCACGCTTCGATCTGCACATCGTCTGCGGCCCGACCGGTTGCGGCAAAACCCGCTTCCTGCATGAAATGGCCAGCGCCGGCGCGCAGGTGCTGGACCTGGAAGGCCTGGCCGCCCACCGGGGCTCGGTGCTCGGCGCCCTGCCCGACCAGCCCCAACCGAGCCAGAAGCATTTCGACAGCATGCTGTGGACCCGCTTGCGCGAGTTGGATGCGAGCCGGCCGGTCTATGTCGAGAGCGAAAGCCGCAAGATCGGTCAACTGCGTGTGCCCGAAACACTGCACGCCGCCATGCGCGCCAGCCCGCATTGCCTGTGGATCGAGATGAGTGAGGCGGCCCGGGTGGAGTTGCTGCTGCAGGATTACAGCCACTTCATCGCCGAGCCCGAGGTTTTTTGCAAGCAACTGGACGCACTGGTCACCTTGCGCGGCCGTGAAAAGGTCGGTCAGTGGCAAGACAAAGCGCGCGCCGGTGCCTGGCCCGAGGTGTTTGGCGACCTGATTCGCGAGCATTACGACCCCGGCTATTTGCGCTCGCTGCATAACAACTACCCGCAGCTCGACCAAGCCATTCGCTTGGAGCCGGCTGACGGCAGCCCCGCCAGCCTGCAAGCGCTGACGCGGCAATTGCTGGACAAGTAGAAGATTTAGAACCTCCGCACTTGTCTTGAATCAAGGCCCGTGCGGAGCGCGCATGGCACCATCTGCTGCACATGCTGACCGACAAAGCCCTCCAAGAATCCCGCTGCTTCGGTATGAAACCGGTGCCGCTGCTGCGCCCGCTCGGCTGGCTGGCGCGTGGCTGGGCCGACCTGCGGCGCTGCCCAGGCCCCGGCCTGCTGCAAGGTTTGCTGCTGGCCGTGCCCGGGGCCTTGCTGATGCTGCTGGCGCGTCATCAGTTCTGGTGGTTGGCGGGGGCGTTCAGCGGCTTCTTGCTGGTGGCCCCGGTGCTGGCGACCGGTTTTTACGCCGTCAGCCGCGAGCTGGCACGGGGCGGGCACCCCACTCTGATGACCGTGCTGCGCGCTTGGCAACCGCGCGACGGCCGCTTGATCCGCTTCGGCTTGCTGTTGGCACTGGCCGGCAGCGGCTGGGTGCTGTGCTCGGCGGCCCTGATCACCGGCTTCAGCCCCACGCCGATCACCACGCCGGCCGAGTTCATCCGGCAGGTGGTGCTGAACGACGCCTCCTTGCTGTTTGAAGCCTGGCTGGCCCTGGGTGCCTTGCTGGCCGCACCGCTGTTTGCGTCCACGGTGGTGACGATTCCGCTGCTGATGGACCGCCGGGTCAGCGTGCTGGCTGCCATCTACATCAGTTGGCGGGTG
>CANFYD010000485.1 GCA_947450745.1 Burkholderiales bacterium | reverse complement strand
CGGTGAATATCGGCGACTGGTCGGTGCAATATGCCAGCGCCTCGGGAACCAGCTGGCAGGTCACCAAGATTCCGGCCGGTACGACCTTGCAGCCGGGCCGCTACTTGCTGATCAGCCAAGCGGCTGGCAGCAGCACCACGGCTACGCCGCTGGTCGGTGATGTGGTCGGCACGATTGCGATGTCCGGCACTGCGGGCAAGGTGGCCTTGGTCAGCGCCATCACTGCTTTGTCAGGTCCCCAGCCCAGCGGCGGCAATCTGGTGGACTTGGTCGGCTTTGGCGGCGCGAGTGGCAGCGAAACCGCTGCGACTGCGGCGCTCACCAACACCACGGCCGCGCTGCGCGCCGCCAACGGCTGCACCGACACCGACAACAACAGCGCCGACTTCGCCATCGGCGGCCCGGCCCCGCGCAGCTCAGCCACCGCCGCCAACCTGTGCGCCGGTAGCGGCGTGCCGGTGGACGCAGCGATTGTTCCGCTGTGCCTTGATTCCAGCGTGACGGCCGGCAAGGCGGGCCGGTTCTCCGTCAGCGCCAGCGACGCCGACAGCATCGTCAACCGTGCCGCCATCTCCGGCAGCTGGCCGAGCGGCTTCAGCCTGGGGACTTTCGTCGCGGCAGCAGCCGATGGCGGCACCGCCACGCAGGACATCGACGTGGCCTCCGACGTGGCGGCAGGCAGCACTTCGCTGAACCTGCAATGGGCCAACAACGAAGCGCAAACCGCGCTGTGCAGCGTCAAGGTGACGGTGGCCGGCTTCATGCCGATCTACTCCATCCAAGGCAGCGGTGCCAGCAGCCCGGTCGTCAACGCGACTGTCAGCACCGGCGGCGTGGTGACCTACCTGACGCCGATCGGCTTCTACATGCAAGACCGTTTGGGTGATGGCAATGCGGCTACCTCGGACGGCATCTTTGTCTACACCGTCACCCCGCCCACCGTGGCCATCGGCCAAGAGCTGGCCTTGAGCGGCTTGGTGGCCGAGTTCACCTCGGGCAACAAGACCACCACGCAGCTGACGAATATCAGCGGCCTGACCGTCGTCAGCAGCGGCCATGTGATTGCGCCTACGGCGGTCGATCTGGCCACCTTGCCGAATGGCGCGCTGGAAGCTTACGAAGGCATGCTGGTGACGCTGACCGGCCCGATCATGGTGCAGCAGAACTACTTCCTCGGCCGTTACGGGCAGCTGACGCTGGCAGCGGGTGGGCGGTTGCTGAACCCGACCAATGTGATGCGGCCGGGCGCCGATGCGCTGGCGCTGGCAGCGGCCAATCAGGCCCGCAGCATCATCCTGGACGACAACAGCTCGACTCAGAACCCCACCGTCGTGCCCTTCATGGGCGCAGACAACACCGTGCGGGCCGGTGACACCATCACCTCGCTGACCGGCGTGGTCGACTACGGCCTGGCCACGGCCAGCAGCGCCGGGGCGTCGATGTACCGCTTGCAGCCTGTTGGCCAGCCGGTCTTCGAGCGCAGCAACCCGCGCGCCAACCCGCCGGCGGTGGGCGGCAACATCAAGGTGGCCAGCGCCAATGTGCTGAATTTCTTCACCACCTTCACCAATGGCCAGACGGCCAGCGGCCAGACTGGCCAAGGTTGCACACTGGGCAACTCCACCTCGGCCGGCAACTGCCGCGGTGCCGACAACTTGAACGAGTTCACCCGTCAGCGCACCAAGATCGTCGCCTCGCTGAGCACGCTGAACGCCGATGTCGTCGGCCTGATGGAGATCCAGAACAACGGCAATGTGGCCTTGTTGAACCTGGTGGGTGCGTTGAACGCGCAGATGGGTGCCGGCACCTATGCGGCCGCGCCGCTGCCGGCCGACACCGGCACCGACGCGATCCGCGTGGCCATGCTCTACAAGCCGGCCAAACTGAGCTTGCTGGGCTCGGCCATGTCCGACTCCGCCGCCATCAACAACCGCCCGACCTATGCACAGGCCTTCCAGGCCCCGAACGGCGAGCGTTTTGCGGTCTTGGTCAACCACTTCAAATCGAAGGGCAGCTGCCCTGGTTCGGGTGTGGACAGCGACCAGGGTGATTTGCAGGGCTGCTGGAACGGGCAGCGCGTCGAGCAAGCGGCGCAATTGCGCAGCTTTGTCGCCCAAGTGCAAAGCACGACCGCGACGCAGGACGTGATCTTGCTGGGCGACTTCAACGCCTACGCCCAGGAAGATCCGATCCACCGCTTGACGCAAGACGGCGTGATCGTCGATCTGGTCGGCTTGTTCGACCCGGCTGACTACTCCTATGTCTTCGACGCCTACGCCGGCCGCCTGGACCATGGTTTCGGCAGCGCCTCCATCGCGCCGAAGATCACCGGTGCCACCTCCTGGCACATCAATGCCGACGAGCCGCTGGTGCTCGACTACAACACCGAGTTCAACCCGGCCGCGTACTACACGCCCACTGCGTTCAAGTCCTCCGACCATGACCCGATGGTGCTCGGTTTGAATCTGGTGAAGCAGATCAAGGGGACGGATGGGCGCGACACGATCGTCGGTTCTGACGGTGACGACGTGATCGAAGGTGGTCCCGGTGGTGACACCTTGACGGGTGGCAAGGGCCGTGACCAGTTTGTTTACAGCAGCGTGCTCGACGGCGGCGACACCATCACCGACTTCACAGTGGGCGAGGATCTGCTGGTGTTTACCAAGCTGCTCCAAAGCGCCGGCATCAGCAGTGCCAACCCGCTCGCCAGCGGACATGTCACCTGCACCGTAGCGGCCGGAAGCGCATTGATCGGGATAGACACCGATGGCCCCGGCCCCCTGAAGAGCCGTCCAGTCGTGTTGTTGAAGGGCGTGGCCTGCGCGGCGATCAGTGCCACCAGCTTCAAGTTCTGATTCACCGGCCGTCCCGGCCTCGCATTCCCTGCTTATCTGGAGATTGATGATCATGATGATTCGCAACACCCTGCTGGCCCTCGCGGCCACTCTGGCTCTCGGTACCGCCGAAGCGGCCAGCTACAACTTCAACGGCCAGATCGATACAGGCCCGGCGCTGGGCCAGACTTTCAATGGTCAATTCAGCTTCGATGAAACGTTGTTGACCGGAAGCGCTTACGAGCTGCTGGATCTGGGCAGTTGGACGCTCAATGCACTGGGGCAGACCTACACCGCAGCCGGCGCTCCGGTGGCACCGCAGGCGGCGTTTTGGGAAGGGCAATTCGTCGGTATCAGTGCCTTTCACCGCACGGCGGTGGGCAGCGTGAGCTTGATCGATGGTTACTTCGATCTGTCATCCGCCTACCTGTCCTACGTCACGCCGTTGGGTGACGGCATCGGCAGTTACACCATCAGCGCCGTCCCCGAGCCCTCGACCTGGGCGCTGGGCTTGGCCGGGCTGGCTGTGATCGGCGTGATGGCAAGGCGTCGTCGCCAGCAGGCTTGATCTGGCGTATCGCAGCCTCGTAGGGCGGGTCGAGACCCGCGAGCGATTTCGGCAGCCCGCACCGAAGCCCGCCATCGGCCAGATTGTTGCAACACGAGCGCCACAGTCGGCCACACGCGGGTCGCGACCCGCTCTAACGCAGCCTCGTAGGGCGGGTCGCGACCCGCGAGCGATTTCGGCAGCCCGCACCGAAGCTCTCCTTCGGCCAGATTGTTGCAACACGAGCGCCACAGTCGGCCACACGCGGG
>CANFYD010000484.1 GCA_947450745.1 Burkholderiales bacterium | reverse complement strand
GCGTTGGCGCTGGCCGCCAGAAAATTCATGCGGATAACGTTGCAGCGCGTCGCGTCGCAGCCCGACCTGATCGACGATGCGTTCGAGCGTGGCGCGCCGCGTCGGCGCGTCCATCTCGGTGCGCAGGGCCAGCAGCCCTTCTTCGAGCAGGTCGAACACCCGCATGCGCGGGTTCAGCGAAGCAAACGGGTCTTGAAAAATGATCTGCACTTGGCGCCGCGCGTTCAGCAAAGCGGAGCCCGACAGGCTGAACAAATCCTGGCCGTCCAGCAGCGCCTGCCCCTCGATCTGCGCCGTGCGCCGCAGCAGCTGCACGATGGCCTTGCCGGACGTTGTCTTGCCGCAACCGGACTCGCCCACCAGCGCCAGCGTGCGGCCCGCCTCGATGCGGAAGGACACGCCGTCCACCGCGTTGAAATGCCGCTTGCCACCGCCCCCCAGCAGCCAGCGCCAACCGGCCTTCAGCGCAAAGCGCACCGACAGCTGTTTGACTTCCAGCAGCACCGGCGCGTCGCCAGCGCTTGTTACCGTTGAACTTGCGGGAATAGCAATAGGCTTGGCCGGCGCCGCTGGCAGCGCATCCCCCGGCTCGGTGTAAAGCAGGCAGCGCACCTGATGCTGCGGGCCCTCCTCGCTCAGTTCGGGCCGGGTGCTGGCGCAGTGCAGCATCGCGCGGTCGCAGCGGGGCGCAAAGCGGCAGCCGGCAAAGTCCAGCCACAGCGGCGGCACCGTGCCGGCAATCGCGGCCAGCGGCTGACCGCGTTTGCTGGCATCCGGCAGCGCTTGCAGCAGCAGCCGGGCATAGGGGTGTTTGGGGGCGGCAAAGAAGGCTTCGGCGGACGCCACCTCGATGATCTGGCCCGCATACATCAGCGCCACTTGCTGCGCCATGCCGGACACCACGCCCAGGTCGTGGGTGATCAGCAGCACGCCGAGCGAGCGCTCGCGCTGCAAGTCGCGCAGCAAGTCAAGGATTTGCGCCTGAATGGTCACGTCGAGCGCGGTGGTCGGCTCGTCGGCAATCAAATAGTCAGGCTCGGCGGCCAGCGTCATCGCAATCATCACGCGCTGCTTTTGCCCGCCGCTCAGGGCAAACGGATAGTCATCGATGCGGCGCGCCGGCTCCGGAATGCCCACGCGGCCCAGCCACTCGATCGCCTTGGCCCGTGCCGCCGCGCCGCGCAGCGCGGTGTGGGTTTCGATGCTCTCGACAATCTGCTCGCCGACCCGCATCACCGGGTTCAAGCTGGTCGAAGGCTCCTGAAAAATCATGCCGATGCGCCCGCCGCGCACCCGCCGCATTTGCGCCTCGGGCAGGGCGAACAGGTCTTGCCCGTCCAGTGTCAGGCGGCCGGCGGTGATACGGCCGCTGTCCGGCAGCAAGCGCATCAGGGCCAGCGCCGTCATGCTTTTGCCGCAGCCCGATTCACCGACCAGGGCAAAGGTTTCGCCGCGCGAGATCGTCAGCAACATGCCGTCGATGGCCCGCACCAGCCCGACTTCGGCGTCCAGCACGACCTTCAGATTGTCAATTTTCAGCATGGAGTTTTTAGGCCTTGGCCTTCGTCAGACTCAGCACGCGCGGGCGCAGGTTGCGGGCGCGAGGGTCGAAGGCATCGCGCACGCCGTCGGCAAACAGGTTGGCGGCCAGCACCAGGGTGACCATGAAGCCGAAGGCGGCGCAAAAGCTCCACCAGACGATCGGGTCGCGTGACATCTCGGAGCGGGCCAAATTGATCATGCCGCCAAAGCTGTTCATCGACGGGTCCACGCCGACGCCCACATAGGTCAGCACCGCCTCGTACAGAATCAGCTCCGAAAAGCTCAGCACCACCGTGATCAGCACCAGGTGCATGACGTTGGGCGCAATGTGCCGCGCCATGATGGTCAGGTCGCTGACGCCGAAGGCCGTGGCCGCTTGCACATAGTCCAGCTCGCGCAGCTTCAGTGTTTCGCCGCGCACCAGGCGGCACAAACCGGCCCAGCCGGTCAGGCCCAGAATCACGCAGAGCAGGAACATTTTGAGGTCGGCCCGCTCGGCACCGGTTTCGTAAAAGTCCGGATTCTTGTCCAGAAACACCTGCACCATCAGCACGCAAGCGGCGATCAACAGCACGTTAGGCACCGAGGTCAGCGTGGTGTAGAGGTACTGGATCAGCTCATCCACCCAGCCCTTGAAATAGCCAGCCAGCAGGCCTAGACCGACGGCAAACGGCAGCGTCGCCAGCGTCGCCAGCGCGCCGATCACAAAGGCAGTGCGCACACTTTTGAGTGCTTGGTAGAACACGTCGTTGCCGGTGCGGTCGGTGCCGAACACGTGGTAATGCTGCATCAGGACCAGCGCCGGGCCGCTGAGCAAGGCCACCACGGTCAGCGTGAGCCACACCGCGCGCAGCGGGTAATGGGTGCGGTCGGCCAGGATGTCGCGCAGCGCCTGGCCAAAACCGCCATGCGCGCGGGCAATTGCTGCGGCCAGCAGAGCCAGCAGCAGCGCGGCGAACAAAAGGCCCAGGCCCAGGCCCAACTCGATGCGGTAAAGCAGATCGGCCGCCCATTGCGTGGCCGGGTCGGCCAAGTGCGCGCCACCAAAATGCAAGCGCGGATAGTCGCGCTGGACGGGGGCCGCAGCTACTGCGACATCCGACTCGACAGCCTCGCCCGCCACTGCGTCCACCGGCACCACCACCTCCCGGTTGAAGCCCTGGTAGCTCAGCGGCTTGGAATAGCTGGTCTCGCGCATCGCAATCTGGCGCGCCAGCATTTTGTCCAGCAGCGACACGGTGCGGGTCTCGTAGAACACCGCACCCGCAGCTCGGCTGGCGTCGGTGGCTCCCAGCGCTGCGCGGTAATGCACGCTGTCGACCATCGTCAACAGCAGGAACAGCGCCATCACCGCCCCCGCGCTGGCCGCCACCGGGTCACGCAGCACCCGCAGCCAAGTGGCGCGCAAGGTGGCGTTGCCCCGAATGCGCCATGTGTAGCCGAACGACACCGCCAGCATGGCCCACAGCGCCACGTCGGTCCAAAGGAGAACAATTTTGAATCCCATCGCAAGCGCTCCTTCAGCTCAGGCGCACGCGGGGATCTACCCAGGTGTACGCGATGTCGATTAGTGCATTGGTGGCGATGTAAAGCACGGCGCCCAGGAACACCATCGTGCGGACGATGGCGAAGTCTTGGCCGGTGATCGCTTCGATGATGAAGGCACCCAGGCCGGGGATGCCGAAGAAGCTCTCGAACACCAAGCTGCCCAGGAACACATAGGGCAAATAGCTGCCGGCACTGGTGATGATGGGAATCAGCGCGTTGCGCAGCACATGGCGGAACAGCACGATTTGCTCGCTCAAGCCCTTGGCTCGGGCGGTGCGCACATAGTCCTTGCCGATCTCTTCCAGGAACATCGCCCGGTACAAGCGCGCTTCACCGCCCAGGCGGGACAGCAGCGACAGCATCACCGGCAACGCCAGAAAGCGCACGGCATCCAAGCCCGGCGCGTAGCCGTTGATCGGCACCAGCCGCAGCAGCCGCGAGAAGAAATACTGGCCGACGATGATGTAGAACAGGCTGGAGATCGACAGCATCAGCACGCAGGCGACCACGCCCCAGAAGTCGAACCGCGTGTGCCTGAACATCACGAGCAGCAGCGCGAACGCCG
>CANFYD010000483.1 GCA_947450745.1 Burkholderiales bacterium | reverse complement strand
TTTGGCAGTCTCTTAAAAGGTTGCGCTGGAAATCCAAGGTTTTGACCCTATCGTCTAGAGGCCTAGGACACCACCCTTTCACGGTGGCTACAGGGGTTCGAATCCCCTAGGGGACGCCAAGTTTTACAGAGCTTGTAGGTTGTGAACGCTGGCTGATTAGCGCACGACTTTAAAATCTGTTCGATCTGGTAGTTTAGGCTGTCAAATCTGGAGTGGTAGTTCAGTTGGTTAGAATACCGGCCTGTCACGCCGGGGGTCGCGGGTTCGAGTCCCGTCCACTCCGCCAACATTCAAATGCCCCGAGAATATTTATTCTCGGGGCATTTTCTTTTGGCTGAACATTTTTCAGTTGTAGTTGTCAGCTATTTTGCCAGGCTGAATAAAGTCGAGCTGAATCTGGTGAGGATTCAGCTCGGTAGATGTGGCCAGCCAGATGTTGTAACGTTGTAAGCCAGACGTTGCCGCCCATAGCTTGCGACCCGCCAGTTAGGCGATTCTGATGTTTCAGGAAAACATCTGATTACGTATCAAGCCAACGGCCAAGCCTTCCAGCACAAAACTTTCATCGCCGTTGGCAATGAATATCGGCTCGAAATCTGGGTTTTCAGGCAGCAACTCGATTCCGGCGCGGCTGCGTTTGAAACGTTTGACTGTGACCTCATCACCGAGTCGTGCAACAACGATTTGGCCATTTTTGGCCTCGCTGCTTTTTTGAACAGCTAACAAGTCGCCTTCGATAATGCCCGCATCTTTCATGCTCATGCCGCGAACTTTCAATAGAAAATCGGGCTTTTGAGCGAACATACTGGCTTCGACGCTATAGCTTTGTTCAATATGTTCTTGAGCGAGGATCGGGTGACCGGCGGCAACGCGGCCGATCAAGGGTAGCGTCAATTGCTGTATTTGGGCCAAACTGGGCAGAGCCGCAGCGAACTGTGCCCCTAGCCCATCCCGGACATCCCGCGCCTGGTTCAGTGCGCGCAATGTGGCAGACTTCAAACGGATGCCGCGTGAGGTTCCGCCCACCAGTTCGATCGCGCCTTTGCGGGCGAGTGCCTGCAAATGTTCCTCGGCGGCGTTGGCGGATCGAAAGCCCAACTCGTTGGCGATTTCGGCGCGCGTGGGCGGAGCCCCCGTTTTCTCGATGGCCATGCGAACCAAGTCGAGTATTTGTTGTTGACGTGCGGTGAGTTTCGGGGTTTCTTCCATTGCAGATCCTCTTTGTTGAGCCACAGCATGAACCAACTGCATATTTATCCAGTAACTGTATTTTCATCCAGGTTGGCGAAAATTGCAAAACACTTCTGATTTGATTGTCATATTGGGAACCGGCGGGACCATTGCCGGTACGGCGGTCGATGCGAGCGATAACGTTGGGTATAGCGCCGCGCAATTGGGGGTGGCGCAGTTGGTGGCGGCCATTCCAATGCTGGCCGCTCGGCGGCTTGAAACCGAGCAAGTCGCCCAGCTCGACAGCAAGGACATGGACTTTGCGACGTGGCAGCGTTTGGCCGAGCGGGTGGCGACGCATTTGGCGCGCCCGGAAGTGGCTGGCATCGTGATTACCCACGGCACCGACACCTTGGAAGAAACCGCTTATTTCTTGCAGCGGGTACTTGCCCCGAGCAAACCGGTGGTGATCACCGCTGCAATGCGGCCGGCCACCGCCTTGTTATCCGATGGGCCTCAAAACTTGTTGGACGCCACCGTTGTAGCGCTTCAATCCTTTGTAGGCGGCGTGCTGGTCGTGCTGGGCGGTGCGATTATTGATGCTCAGCAAGTGCGCAAAGTACACAGTTATCGGCTGAACGCCTTTGCTCCGGCTGAAGGCGGGCACGTGGGCGTCGTGGAAGAAGGGCAGGTGCGGTGGCTCAGTCGGCCGTTGCTGCCGCTGCTGCCGTTAATTCCGCTAATGCCACTCATGCCGGCGTTCGGCTTGGCGCGTATTGCTCGCTCGGTAGACGCCTGGCCACGCGTTGAAATTTTGTTCAATCATGTCGGCTGCGACGGTGCGGTGGTGCGTGCTCTGCTGGCGCAAGGTGTCGACGGCCTGGTGGTGGCCGGCACCGGCAATGGCAGCCTGTCCAGCGGACTTGAGGCGGCGTTGCGTCAAGCGCAAGCACAGGGCGTAATGATTTTGCGCAGCACGCGCTGCGACGCCGGCCCGGTCAGTGCCTCAGAAACGGCCTTGCCTTCAGCCGGCGCGTTGAGTCCGGTGAAGGCAAGGGTGGAAATGCTGCTGACGCTGCTGGGAAGCAGCGATTGATGGCTTGATTGAACCGTGCCAGCAGGCGCTTGCACGGTTCAATCTAGAACATCAGACCAGATTCAAGGCCACGTCGATGTTGCCGCGAGTGGCGTTCGAGTAGGGGCAAACCTTGTGTGCGGCCTCGACCAATTGCTCGGCGGCGGCGCGCTCCATGCCGGGAATGCTGATGTTCAATGCCACTTGGATGCCGAAGCCGGCTGGGATGGGGCCGATGCTGACATCGGCTGCAATCGACAAGTCGGCGGGCAGAGCCAGCTTCATTTGACCGGCCACCATTTTCATCGCGCCGATGAAGCAGGCCGAATAGCCGGCAGCAAACAACTGCTCCGGGTTGGTGCCCGGGCCGCCAGCGCCGCCCAATTCCTTCGGTGTCGACAAGGACACGTTGAGTGCGCCGTCCGAGCTGGAAGACTTGCCTTCACGGCCGCCGGTAGAGGTAGCGTGGGCGGTGTAGACGATTTTTTCGAGTGCCATGGTGTGCTTTCTGTCAGGGGTGGGTGGGTGAAATAAACGGGGCAGCGCTGCTGAGTTGCTTGCGTAATTCATGCAATCGCTGCGTCAACGAGGTGAGATCTTCCAGCGAACAGGCGCTGGCGCAGGCCAGATGGGGTGGAATGTGGAGGGCTTGTGCTTTCAAGGCCCGGCCCTTCGACGTCAAGAAAATGTCGACTCGGCGCTCATCGTCACTGGCCCGGCGGCGGCTGACCAGCCCGGCTGCTTCCAGCCGTTTGAGCAGCGGCGTCAGCGTGCCGGAGTCCAGCGACAGACGCTGCCCCAGGGTCGAGACGCTGATGTCGTCCGCCTCCCACAGCACCAGCATGACCAGATATTGCGGATAGGTCAGGCCCAGTGGCTCCAGCAGCGGCTTGTATTGTTTGGTCATGGCCAGTGAACTGGCGTAAAGCGCAAAACACAGCTGCCGATCCAAGCGCAACCAGTCGTCTGTTGGCGTTGGCCGTGGGGCTGTGGGGGAGTGATCGCTTGGCATGAGTTGTAATGTAGCTGGCAATTCAATTGTGTGCAATTTAAATGGGTATTCTGAAGCAACGGATAACGATGCTGATGCTGAGCCGCACCGCTATCCGGCCCTGGCGCTGAACGTTCAGTTCAGCGCCAGGGCGTCTTCGTTCAGTCTGCGCTTTGAATCGCGTCCACTTCGGCGCTCAGGGCCAACCAACGCAACTCGGCCGCTTCCAATTCGTCGTGAAAGCCCTTCAGCCGCCGACCCAAATCAGCAATGAGTGTCGGCGTGGCGGTGCCGGCAGCCAACTGCGCTTCGACGGCGCTGCGTTCATCGGCCAGCTTGTTCAAGCGGGCGTCGATGGCGTCCATCTCGGTGCGCAGGGGCTTGGTCTGCTCGGCCAATCGTTGGCGTGCTTGGCCGCTGGACTTGCGG
>CANFYD010000482.1 GCA_947450745.1 Burkholderiales bacterium | reverse complement strand
GCGGCGGTGGCTGAGCTGCGCGGGGCCGGGCCGCCGATGGCGAAGTCGGCGCTGTTGTTGTCGGTGTCGGTGCAGCCGTTGGCGGCGCGCAGCGCGGCCGTGGTGTTGGAGAGCACCGCAGTCTGGCTGCCCTCGGTCGCACTGGCGGTCGGGCCGAAGCTGACGAGGTCCTCTGCGCCGCTGGGCGCACTGCCTGTCAAAGCGGTGATGGAGCTGACCAAGGCCACCTTGCCCGCAGTGCCGGACATTGGAATCGTGCCGACCACATCACCGACCAGCGGCGTAGCCGTGGTGCTGCTGCCAGCCGCTTGGCTGATCAGCAAGTAGCGGCCCGGCTGCAAGGTCGTACCGGCCGGAATCTTGGTGACCTGCCAGATGGTTCCCGTAGCGCTGGCATATTGCACCGACCAGTCGCCGATATTCACCGCAGCAGTACCAGCGTTGAATATCTCGATGAAGTCGTTCTTGATCGTGGTCCCGGTATTACCGCCGCCACCGTAGACCTGGCTGATGACGACACCGCTGCTGGAAGCAAGCACCGCAGGTGCGGCAAAGGCCGCAGCCAGCAAACTGACAAGAGTTTTCAATTTCATGGGGACTCCGGGAAGGAAGAGGAACGAACTGGCGCACAGAGGCTTGAGATTTGAGCTGAATAGTGACACCAAACGTTTGCGTCATCACTTTTCAACCTGATCCAAATCAACTTGACTGATGCTAGCGTCAAACCATGACAGCCGCCGACACCCCGAATGCGGGGTATCGCGGCGAACAAAAATCAACTCGTCTTTGAGTGATCAGGGTTTGCGCGAGGTGGCTTTTGCGAGTTTTTGCGCAAATGCACCAAACTCGAGAAACTGCGCCCCAATAACCGGCGCAATGGGCGATAACCGGTCAATTTTCAGAATTTATTGAAGATTTCACAAAATCGTCAAAATAATTCCTGCAACTTTTTCAGCCTAGGTGTTTGTACTGATTTGGATGAAAAATCGAAACCCTCCGATATTTTCAATCCGCCCACTTGAATACTGGCAAAACAGCAACGGTTATAGCGAGCACGTCAAAAGTTATTGGACAGCTGCTTCAGCCTTCTCAGTCAATCAGTCAGTCAGTCAGTCACTCAGCCAGTCATTCACTCGCGCTCCTGTCGCGCTGCCAGGGCGGCAGCGGCGCGCCGCAGTCATGGCAGAACTGGGCGCTTGGTGCATGACCCTCGCTCAGGCATTCATGGCAGCTGCGCGTGGTGGGCAGGTAGGTGCTGCGCATGCGCTGAGCGGTGAACTCGGCGCTGACGATGCCGGTCGGCACGGCCAGCGTGCCCCAGCCCATCAACATCATCAGCGAAGCGAGCAAACGGCCCAGGTCGGTCTTCGGTGTGATGTCGCCAAAGCCGACAGTGGTCATCGTCGTGATGGCCCAGTAGACGGCAACCGGGATGCTGGTGTAGCCGTTCTCCGGGCCTTCCACCACATACATCAGCGTGCCCATCACCACGACCACCATCATGACGAAGGCCATGAAGACCAGAATCTTGCGGCGCGACGCGGCCAGTGCCTGCCCGAGCGCGCCGAACTCGGCCACATAAGCGCCCATCTTGAGGACGCGAAAAATCCGCAATAGGCGCAGCACGCGCACATCGATCAAGGCGTGCAGGCCCGGCACCAGAATGGCCAGATAAGTGGGCAGCAGCGCCAGCAGGTCGATGATGCCGAAGGCGCTGCGGGCATAGCGCCAAGGGTGGCGCACGCAGACCAGTCGGGCCAGGTATTCGAGGCTGAAGATCAGCGTGAACGTCCATTCCAGGACGGTGAACAGGTCGGCATATTCGGCGTGAACGCTGGCCATGCTGTCCAACATCACCACGGTGATGCTGGCCAAGATGCAGGCGATCAAGCTCAGGTCGAAGGCTCGTCCGGCACGCGTGTCGGCCTCGAAGATCACGGTGTACAAGCGCAGCCGCCAGCCGGCGATAGGTCGGCCGTAGTTCACTGTCGAAGGCAAAGTCTGCTGCGAGCGCGCTGAGTTGGAGGTTTTTTTCATCAGCGCCGATGCTATGCCATGGCACTCTCCCGCTTCAGAAAAAACCTTCCGCATTGCGAAACACTGCCGAAGCTGCGCCAGCCTGGAGGAGTAAACGCACAGCCGAAGGATCAGCCCGGCGGGGCGTTTTGCGGAGGTCAAGGAGGAAGCCGCAGCCCTGGGCTGCGCTGGGGGACACGCAGCAAAACGTCCCGCTGGGCTGATCCCGCGAGCACACTGCTTCTCCGCGAACGCCGGTTACCGCCAAAGATCTGGAATGCTCTCAGCGCAAGATCAGCACCGGAACTTGACTGCTGCGCAACAACAAAGTGGTGGTACTGCCGACGATGAACTGGCGGATGCGTGAATGACCGTAAGCACCCATCACCAGCAGGGCCGCGCCGGGAGCCGTCGTCAACAGCGGTGGCAGCACCTGCTCGGGCTCGCCCTCGACCAGCAGGGTGCTGACCTGAAAGCCGCCCAGCTCCAGCGTTCGCTGGGCTTCGGCCAGTTGCTCGCGGGCCAACGGCGTCTCGGTGCCGGCCATCGCCACCAGCAGCGGCAGGCCGACCAGCAAGGGGCTGGACGCGACTTTGGCGACCAGATGACGCGCGGTCGGGCTGCCATCAAAGGCGATCACGACACGCTCGGGCGCAGTGAAGGTCTCGCCCGGCACCACCAGCACCGGGCGCTGCACGGTGCGGATGAGACTCTCCACATGATGGTCGAGGCGGGTGTTGGCCGAGCGCTCGCCACGCGAATGCATGCCCAGCACGAACAGCCGCGCGTCGGGCTCCAGCTCCAGCGCGGTGTCGGCCAAGTCGCCGTGGCGCATCTGCCCGGCCAGCCGGCCGTCCGGCTCGGTCAAACCCGCCGCAGTGGCGCGGGCCTGCGCCTGCAGCAACAGGCGTCGACCCGCTTCCTGCGCCAACCGGGCTTGCTGCTCATCCAGCTCGGACAACTCGTACAGCAAGGAATCTTGCGCGCCCAAGCCGAGCGCACCGCTGTAGTCGACAAACACCGCACGCTCGGGCGGGCGCTCCAGCACATGCAGCAAGGCCAGCGGCACACAGAGTGCTTGCGCCGACCAGACCGCCCAGTCGATCACCGCCGGGGTATTGGCCAGACCATCGATACAGGCATAGACCTTGTTCATGCGTGGACTCCTCTGAAAAGAAAGTGCTGCCGGAGCATTGGCTCAGCATGCACAAAGGCCTGCGGCACCGCAAGACAACAAGGCTCATCGTCGCTGCTTCTGCGCAAGCCTCCACAGCGCAGACGCACTGAACGGGCGAACAGCAGAGCAAGCAGCGCAGTGACAGCGGTAAAAGTGCACGCAACACGGCTTTATCACGCCAAGTCTCGCAAGAGTATTGTGAATATATCGATGCAAAAGTTAAAATTGATACCAGTAACTACACGCCCGATGAATCGCCGGAGTCGCAAAGCCTCCCGACCGCGACGCAAAAATTTGGCGTCCAGTCAGCGGGGTTGCCGGGTCAGGCTCTGGCCATGACCACCACCTTACCGCCCGGTAGAGAGACAGTTCCAGGCTCCGCAGACCCAAGCCGCTCCAGTTAGATTCGCCCAGCTCGCACAGCGCAACTTCAAGCATTTTACAAGCCCGAACGACTCCAAAGCCATCTTGCG
>CANFYD010000481.1 GCA_947450745.1 Burkholderiales bacterium | reverse complement strand
AGTAGAACCGGGCCCCGGCACCGACCTCGGCCTCGGCCCAGATCTCGCCGCCGTGGCGACGCACGATGCGCCGCACCGAAGCCAAGCCGACGCCGGTGCCTTGAAAATCACTGGCGCTGTGCAGCCGCTGGAAGACACCGAACAGCCGCTCGGCAAAGCGCATATCAAAGCCGGCCCCGTTGTCGCAAATCCGGTAGACCCACTGCCCGGCCTTTTGCTCGGCCTCGAACCGAATCTGCGTGCGCTGGCATTTGCTGCTGTACTTCCAGGCATTGCCGAGCAGGTTTTCCAGCACCATGCGCAACAAGGTCGGGTCGCCCTGCACGACCAAATGGGGCTGGATGTGGACGTCGAGCAAGCGCTCGGGCGCGCTGCGTGACAGCTCCTCCATCACAAAACCGGCTATTTGCGACAAATTCACCGGCTGCCGCGCCAGCGGTTGCGCCGACAACTGCGACAGCGACAGCAGCGCATCGATCATGCTGTTCATGCGGGCGGCCGCGCCCAGCACACGGTCCAAATGATCATTGCCGATGCGGTCCAGCACACGGCCGTAATCCTCCTTCAGGATGCGGGCAAAGCCGTCCACCACTCGCAGCGGCGCGCGCAAATCATGCGACACCGTGTAGCTGAAGGACTCGTGATCGGTGCCGTCACCGCGCCCCGGCGGCACGGCCAAAACGGCTGCCGCAGAAGATAAGCCCGCTGCCGCAGGGTCCCCTTCTGCTGTCCTTGCAGTTCCCGCCACTGCGGCCAAGCTGTGCGCCGTGCCCTGATAGCCGGCAAAGCGCCCATTGCCGTCCCAGCATGCGATGCCGCGCAAGCACCAACGGTCGTGTCCTGCGGCACTCGATTGAACCGTCAGCTCGAACACACCCGCTTGCGTGGCCAGTTGCTGGCGCAAGCCGTCGACCGGCCCGTCTTCAAGGCTGAAGCGCTCCCAGACGGCCTCGGTCGCTGCGCTGTTGACCCAACTGGTGGCGGTGGCACCTTGCGGGGCCTGCCAGCGCACCAAGTGGTGTTGGGCGTCGCTGGCCCACTGCCAGTCGGGTTGCAGTTGCGACATCAGCTGCAGTTGCACGCGGGTTTCACGCAGCATGTCGGTGTAACGCTGGCGCGTCAGCCGCACGCCGACATGCCAACCGACCGCGCCCACCAGCAGCAGGATCAGCGCCGTGCCAAACGCCACCAAAAACAGGCCGAGGGCCACCGGCTCAGCGCCGCTCGGCAGCGCCCAACTGAGTGCCGCCCAAGCCAGCAAGGCGATGCCCAAGCCAACCCCTGTCAACAACGCCAGCAGCAGCGCCACGCCCAGACCGGGCGTTCGGCGTGAGCCAGGGCTAGCATTGCTGAGGCTTTCCATAGCCGGCATTGTAAAGAGGACTGGCGCAGCCGATTTGTAGACTAAGGTGCCCCGGCACCCCCGCTGCAAAACGGCAGCACAGCGGTAGCCGGGTAGCGGCCGAACGGCGGCCGGGCTGCAAAAAAGGGTCAAGAAAGCAGTCCGATTGTCGATAACAAGATTAAGTCGTGGTGGAAGGCACAATCCGTCCTCCCGAATTGGCTGAACCGGCTTGGCCGAGTCCACTCAGATTTGATCTGAAGTTATTTTTTAGAATTCAGTCCCAGCTAAATGATAAATTCAGTGGCGTGCGAATATGCCTGAATCATTTTGGCCCGCTGACATCGCTATCAGCGCTGTCAGCGAAGCTCCGCTACCGAACAAAGCAAGAACAACATGCCACTGAATCCTGCCCTCCTGTCTGATTGCGAACAAGCGGTGCTGCCGACAAAGACTTGCTTGGACGAGACCGCGCTGGCCCGCTTGCGCGAGCTCGACCCGGGCGGTGGCAACAAGCTGATCGAGCGCATCGTGGCGGCTTACTCGAAGTCGCTGGAGCGTTTGTTGCCTGATCTGGCCGGCGCGCGTGGCGCATCGTTACAGCTGAGCGTGGTGCGCCATGTCAGCCACACCTTGAAATCTTCGTCCGCCAGTCTGGGTGCGCTGGCCCTGTCGCAGCGCTGTGCAGCCATTGAAGGCATGGCCAGAAATGGTCAGCTTGAAGGACTGGAGACGCAACTGGACTGTATGCTGGGCGAGATTGCCCAAGTGCGGCAGGCCCTGAACGCCCTTTTGTTAACCAAGCCATGACAGCAGTTGGTCCCCAGCTAGACGACGATTTAACCAAACAGCCCAAGGTTCTGCTCGTCGATGACGACGAGGTGAACCTGCTGTTGACGGCCATCGCCCTGCGCGACCGCGGCTTCGAAATCACCGAAGCCCCCAGCGGCACCGAGGCCCTCAGCCGCATGGCCGAATGGTCGCCCGACATCATCGTGCTGGACGCGATGATGCCGGAGCTGGACGGTTTCGAAACCTGTTCGCTGCTGCGCGAAGTGCCGGGTTTCGAGTCGACGCCGGTGTTGATGTTGACCGGGCTGGACGACGACGCCTCGATCAACCGCGCTTATCAGGTCGGTGCCACCGACTTCTTTGTCAAATCCCAGCAATGGAGTTTGCTGGCCGGGCGGCTGCGCTATTTGCTGCGCTCGTCGCGCACCCGCATCGAGCTCGAACGCAGCAAGGCCAAGCTGGCCCGGGCGCAGGCGCTCGCCCGCATGGGCAGTTTCGAGTGGCATGTGGGCCAGCGCTTCACGCTCGCTACCGAAGCACTGCGGGTCTTCAGCCGCGGCCCGCAGGAGCCGCTGGACTTCATCGCCGTCATGCGGATGGTGCCGCACGAGGATCGCACGCTGTTCCTGCGCCTGTTGCGCAACGTGATCGGCCACAACGCGGTGCTGGAAACCGACTTGGCCGTGACCTTGCTGGACGGCCAGCAGCGGGTCGTCCACATCGAGGCCGAGCCCGAATTCAACGAACACGGCAAGGCTTACGGCTACACCGGCGTGGTGCAGGATGTGACCGACCGCCGCCAAGCCGAGGACCGTATCCGCCAACTGGCCCATTTCGACGCCCTGACCGGCCTGCCCAACCGGCGCCAACTGATCTGGCGAGTCGAGCGAGCCATCGAACAAGCGCGGCGCGGTGGCCATGAGGTCGGCCTCTTGCTGATCGACCTCGACACCTTCAAGAAAATCAACGACACCTTCGGCCACGGCGGCGGCGATGAGCTGCTGGTCGAAGTGGGTCGCCGGTTGCGCAGCTGCGTGCGGCATTCCGATCAGGTGATGGAGGGCATGCTGGAGAACATCGGCGGCCGCTCGCACCGCTCGCTGGAGGCGGTGGGCCGGCTCGGGGGCGACGAATTCGTGGCGCTGCTGCCCGAGATCATCGACGAGAGCGACGCCGAGCGCGTCGCCGAACGGGTGCTGGAGGCCTTGCGCGAGCCGTTTTTCGTGTCCGGCCAGGAATGCTTCGTCACCGGCAGCGTCGGCATCGCGATTTATCCGCGCGACGGCCTGACGATGGCCGACCTCTTGCGCAATTCCGACGTGGCCATGTACGCGGCCAAGTCGCAGGGCCGCAACTCCGCCGCGCTCTACACCCCGCAATTGGCCGGCGTGGGGCGCGAAAAGCTGGAGCTGGAAAGCGCTCTGCACAAGGCGCTGGAGCGCGGTGAAATCGTGCTGCACTACCAACCCAAAATCGATGTGCGCAGCGCCCGCATGGTGGGCGTCGAGGCTCTGATGCGCTGGAAGCGCGGCGACAAGCT
>CANFYD010000480.1 GCA_947450745.1 Burkholderiales bacterium | reverse complement strand
TCAGTGGCGCATGCGCATCCGAGAAGTTGCTGGCGTACTGCTCGGGCGGCAAGCGGCCAGGGTGAATGCCGGGCTGGTTCTGGTCCATTGGGGCTCCTGAGTGGGGTCTTGGCAAGGGCTGTTGCGCTGAATTGACTTGCAGTAAGGCGGCAACCAAACGGATAATTTACCAACTGGTAAAAATTGTCCACCTAGTAGATTCCCGTATACCTATTTACTGCTGAGGTGTGCCTGTCCGGGTCAGAATGCGAGCACTTTTCTTCAACACGATGGATCACAAAATTTCACTTAGCGCCACACCAGGGCTTGCTGCCTCGGCTTGCACCAGCCCGGCGCAAATAGCGGCGTCCGAACCGATGGATGCACCAGCAGCTGCCCTCGAAGTGGCCACTTTGGTGCCTCGGCCACGCGCTGCGCGCTTGCTCAAGGAAGCCGGCATCTGTGCAGAAGCGGAACGCCAGTTCGCCCAATTCGGTTTTGAAGGCGCTTCGCTGGAGTTGATTGCGGCCGCGTCGGGCTTGAGTCGCCACAATCTGTTGTATTACTACCCCAGCAAAGAGGTGCTTTACCGCAAAGTGCTGGACGATGTGCTGACCGAATGGCTGACCCGCATGGCCGGTATCGTCAGCGGAGCCGACCCGGCAGCGGCGATGCGCGATTACATCGCCGCCAAATTGCGCTTTTCACGCGAACGTCCGGCCGGCTCTCAAGTCTTCGCCCGCGAGGTGATGGCCGGGGCACCGCGCTTTCGCGATGCGATCGAGTCCCGGGTGCTGCCGGCCTTGAAGGCCGATGTGCTGATCTTCGAAGGCTGGGCTCAAGCCGGACTGGTGAACCGGCTCGACTTCCGCCACCTGATGTTCACCATCTGGGCCAGCACCCAGGCCTACGCCGATCAAGCGCCGCAGTTCGCCATCCTGCTCGGCAAACCGGCGCTGGAGCCGGTTGATTTCGCCGCCACCGAAACGCTGATCACGCAGTTGGTACTGGGCAGCTTGCTCAAGGTCGCCGGGTAGCGAGCGTCTGGCCTGATCAGACCGCGCTGATCCGGCGCTGCTTAGCGCTTGCCGACCTGCGCAGGCGCAAGCCCAGCCCAGCCAGCCCGACGAGCATCAAGGCCAACGCGCCGGGTTCGGGCACGGCGGTCACGGTCAGTCCGTTGAAAAAGACGAAGGATGTGGCGGGGCCCAGCGGAGCGTCGACCGGCAGGAAATCCAGCGCCAGTCGACCGGCGAATGTCGGCGGTGCAGGCAGTTGCGTCGACGCGGTGATGAAGTCGCCAATGCCCGCTTGCGTTTCGATCCAGAACAGGCGCACGTTCACCAATTGATAGCCGCCGACAGCGAAGGCGCTCAGGTTGTGCGTGCCCGTGGCCGATGAGGGTTCGGCACCCAGTTGAAAGAAGTCCACCGGCGTGCTGAAACCAGGCACGCTGGGGAGGTCGTTACCTACCGCCGCATAGCCGGTCGGGTCAGTGAACGAGCGCCCGCCAACGCTGCCCTGCAGCAGATTCAGCGTGGCGTTGTAGATGGAGGATCCATTGCTGCCTATCGATGTGAACGGCATGGCCGGGTCGTAATCAAACGACCCCGAGGTTGTGGCGTTGGACGAGAAAAGGCTCAGCGGCCCGGGGCTGCCAAACGGTGTGTCTGCCGTCGTGAAACGGTAACTGCTGGGCACCGCGAGCGCTGCCGTAGCGCAGAGGGCGCAGGCTCCTGCCAACAGCGTAGGGACTGCCACGGTCGAAATTCGGTGCTTTATTGGCTTGGACATCGGAGTGGCTCCTGCGGTTGATGAGCCTCCACCTTAGTCACCCTTCGAGCCACGTGATTGCGTCTGCGCAAGCCCCGCAGCGGCTCGTATGCCCGCCTTGCTGCTTGAGCTTGGGCTTGCGAGACAATCCAGCCATGCAAATCTCAGATCTCGAATCTCGCCCGGCGGGCTTTCAACGCGTCAGCGCGGCCTTGACCGCCAAGCAGCATGTTCACGTACCGCGTTGGCTGGAGGTGGCGGCCCGCACCTCGCAAGAGGCGGCCGATGCGCTCGGCGTCAGCTTGGGGCAGATCGCCAAATCGGTGGTCTTTCGGCGCAAGAGCGACGGCGCTGCGGTCTTGGTCATCACCTCGGGTGACCGCCGGGTGGACGAGAAAAAGCTGTTGCCCCACACCGGGCCGCTGGGCCGTGCGGACGCCGATTACGTCAAAGCGATGACCGGCTTTGCCATCGGCGGAGTGTCGCCGCTGGGCTTTGCGCCAGCCGAAGGGGCTGCGCTGCCCTTGCTGTTCGTCGACCGCGAGCTGTTTCGTTTCGAGCTGATTTGGGCCGCAGCAGGCCACCCGAACGGCGTCTTCTGCATGACGCCCGAGCAGTTGCAAGCGCTGACCGGCGCGCCCGTCATCGACGTGGTGCAGCAGGTATGAGCGCGCCCGCTGCGGTACCCGCGCTTGTCAAATCACCGTGCACCAATGTTTGCCAAATGCATCAGCCGACCGGTTGGTGCGAAGGCTGCGCCCGCACGATTGCAGAAATCATCGCTTGGTCGAAAGCCAGCGAGACCGAGCGCCGGGCCGTGCTGGCCTTGCTGCCGGCCCGCCGCGAAGTGTTGCTGGACGCCGGCATCTTCACTGCCGCTGAACCGTCCGATCATCCTTGAACTATTCACCAGACCTGCCATGAAACATCTGCGTTTTTACTTTGACCCGATCTCCCCCTACGCCGCGCTCGCTTTTGAGCGTCTGCCCGAAGCCTTGGCCGGTTGCAGCTACAGCGTCGAGTACCAACCGATCCTGTTTGCCGCGTTACTGCATGCGCTGGGCCAAAAAGGCCCGGCCGAAATCGAGCCGAAGCGGCAGTGGAGCTTTCGGCAGGTGGCCTGGCACGCCCATCAATTGAAAATTCCGTTGCAAGTGCCGGCTCAGCATCCGTTCAACCCCTTGCCGCTGTTGCGCCTGGCCTGCGCTTGTGCGCCTGCGGGCGGCACGCCAAACCGTTTGGCGGTGGAGCGCATCTTTCATCATGTCTGGCGCGGCGAGGGGGCTGACGCGAACGACGCACAGCGTTTGGCCGCCTTGACGCTGGAGTTGGCACCGCAGTGCGACCCGGCCAGCGAAGCGGTCAAGGACAGCTTGCGCACTGCCACCGAAGAGGCGCTGAAAGCGGGCGTCTTCGGCGTGCCGACGATTGAAGTTGACGGCCGTTTGTTCTGGGGCTTGGACGCCTTGGACATGGTGGCGGCCTATTTGCGCGGCGACCCCTGGTTCGAGCAAAGTGATTGGGCCGATGCCGCCCGCCCGCGCCCCGGTGTCAAACGGGCCCGAGCGTAAATTCAAGTGGGGCAGCATATTTGCTGCCCAGTATTTACCCTAGTCCCTTGTTATTTGCCGCATTGTGAAATATTGAACAAGGGTTGCAGCTAGGTTTGTCAGCCAGCGTTCAGCGCGGCGTCAGACAGAGGTCAGAGCTGTCTTTCATAGTTCGCACATGGATTACCGGTCGGTGATTCTCAAGCAAATCAATGGAGACTCCTCAACATGGCAACTGCAACAGCAGTGCCCACCAACACGCCAATGACGGGCGAAGAGAAGAAAGTCATCTTCGCTTCCTCGTTGGGCACCGTGTTCGAGTGGTACGACTTTTATCTGTATGGTTCGTTGGCAGCCATCATCGCCAAACAGTTCTTCTCC
>CANFYD010000479.1 GCA_947450745.1 Burkholderiales bacterium | reverse complement strand
TTCATCGAGCAAAACGCGCTGCGGGCGGGGAATATCGACGTTTGAGAGGCTGAGGGCTTGAGGGCTTGAGGGCTTGAGTCTGCCGCGCAGACTCAAGCCTCAGCGACCTGTTGAGTTCGACCCTCTGAGTCCGCCGGTCACCCCATCACCCCATCACCCCGCCAGTCCGACGTAGACGTTCTGAACGTCGTCGTGCGCGTCGATGGCGGCCATGAAGGCTTCGACTTCATCCATTTCGGCGGCGCTCAGGCTGACGCTGGACTTAGTGCGGTAGCCGAGCTTGGCCGACAAGACGTTGAAGCCGAAGTTGGGCAAGGCGCGGCTGACCAGGTCGAGGTCGGCCGGGTCGGTCAGGAACAGCGTGGCGGGGGGATCGTTGTGGACGTGTCCGTCGTCTTCGTCGGCCGGTTCGATCGCTTCAAAGTCCTGCGCACCGGCTTCGATGGCGGCCAGCTCCGGGTCGGCGGCTGGGGTGATCGGTGCGGCTTCGATCATGCCCAAGTGGTCAAAGTCCCAGGCCACCGAACCGGCCGCGCCGAGCTGCCCCTTGCGGAACAGCACGCGGATCTCGGACACCGTGCGGTTCAGGTTGTCGGTCAGGCATTCGACGATCACCGGCACCCGGTGCGGGCCGAAGCCTTCGTAGGTGGCGCGCTCGAAATGCACCGCGTCACCCAGCAAGCCGGCACCCTTCTTGATGGCGCGCTCCAGCGTTTCGCGCGGCATCGACACCTTGCGGGCCTGCTCGACCACCATGCGCAAGCGCGGGTTCATGTCGGGATCAGCGCCGCTGCGGGCCGCAATCATGATTTCCTTCGACAACTTGCCGAAAACGCGACCTTTTGCGTTCGCCGCCAGATCCTTGTGCTTGGCCTTCCACTGCGCGCCCATGATGGCTACTCCTTGCTGCCGAGCCCGCGCCAAAAGCCGCCGACTCAGGATAAAAACATGCGCCGCAGCCGATGCCGCGTACGCCCTTGACCCTACTTAACCGCCGGGGTTATACACCCAAGGCCAGCCGCTCCTGAGGTACAGCGACAAAGGTGAAGGTGTGGGGCGCCGAAAACAACGCAGAGCACTTGATCCAAGTCGCAAGGCGTCGGGTTTGATGGCTCGCTAGATTTTGTAGCCCGGGTCCAGCCGCTCGGCCTTGCGCAGCAACGCCGGCCAGACAAAAGCGGCGCCCAGGCCGCTGGTTTGCACCTGCATCGCCTGCGCCGTGCCGGCCACGATCTGCGGGTCGATGGCGTTCAGCTCACCGCCGGCCTGCGCGCTGATCTGGATCTGGCAGGTGCTCTCGAAGAGATACATAGCCAAAAACGCATCGGCAATCGTGCGGCCCACTGTCAGCAGCCCGTGATTGCGCAGGACGAGGAAGTTGCTCAGGCCCAGATCGGCTTGCAGGCTGGGTTTTTCCTCGGGGCGAAAAGCCACGCCTTGGTAGCCGTGATAAGCCAGCGAGGCCAGGACAAAGGTGCTTTGTTGGCTGATCGGCAACACGCCGCAGGCCTGCGCACTGACGGCCACGCCGGCTCGCGTGTGGGTGTGCAGCACGCAGTGCGCGTCCTCGCGGGCCTGGTGCACGGCGCTGTGAATGACAAAGCCGGCCGGGTTGACTGGGAACGGACTGTCGAACACCTTGTTGCCGTCCTGATCGATCTTGACCAAGCTGGACGCGGTGATCTCGTCGAACATCAGGCCGTAGGGGTTGATCAGGAAATGATGATCCGGCCCGGGCAGCCGAGCGCTGATGTGTGTGAAGACCAGATCGCTCCAGCCGTAATGCGCCACCAGCCGGTAGCAGGCGGCCAAGTCGCAGCGCAACTGCCACTCCTGTTCGCTGACCTGTTGTTTGACCGAGAAAATTTGCATCTGCTGTCTCCGTTGGGTCCAAAGTGGCATTGATTGTGGTCCCAACGGGGAGCCAAACAGGGCCGGGTTTTCGCCCGCCCCGGCCGTTATCGGGGTCAGTTATTCAGCAACAGCTGCAAGATGACGCCGGTGGCGATGGCGACCAGCACATAGTCGTTGCCGGTCTGCACCCACTGGTAGCCACGCGGCGGCGCACTCAGACGATGGCCGCGCCAGTCTTGCACCACATAACGATGGTTACGGTATTGCGGCGGCAGCCGACCACCGCGATAGAACGAGCGCTCCGGCCCCGCACCGCGCTCGGCACGCTGGTCGCCACGATCGCGGCGGTCGCCACGGTCATCCCGGCCCTTGCGGTCATCGCGGTCCTTGCGGTCATCTCGCTGGCCGTGGTCATCGCGTCCGCCGCCCTTGCGGTCATCGTCGCGGTGGCCCTGCGCGAACACCGGGGCACTCAAAGACAGAGCGAGAAGGGCGATAACGAATTTGCTTTTCATTTGCGACTCCAGTAGCAATGACTCATTGTGGCGGGGGGCTTCTGGGCCACCCATCAGCCAAGCGCCAGTTGCGCTGTAGGACAGCACCGGGTCGGTCGGTGGGGTCGGCCAATCCCGCCAATAGCGGCTGCAGAGGCAACAGAGATAATGCGGCACTGCCCAGCCCCTCTCGCCTTCCAGGATCAACACCCATGCCGATGCCACTGAAGTGGCCCCCTTGCCGGCCTCGATCGACAGCCTGCTTGGCCGCCACACTCGCCGCTGTGCTGACAGGGTGCAGCATCAATTCACCGTTTCCGGCCTATATCGGCCCGCACAAGCCACCGGTCTATTTGACCGAGCGCTTTCAGTCGGACGAAACCTTTTCACGGCTGTTTGACGGTGATGTGGCGGAGACCTGCGAGGCGGGCCGCCGGGCCTTGCTGAGTCAGGGCTATGTGATCACGCCGTCAACACCCTCAACGCCGGGCGGTGTCAACGGCCGCAAACGCTTCCAGACAGACGGCGAGATGCATGTGGAGATCAGCATCACCGTCGTCTGCGTGCCCGATGGCCGCAACGACCTGGTCACCACCGCCTATGTTTCGGCCCAGCAAGACCGTTATTCGCTGAAAAAAATCACCAATTCCACCGGCGTCGGCGTTGGTGCCTTCGGCTCGATTTCGGTGCCGATGTTTTCCACCGACGACTCGCTCGTCAAGGTGGCCTCGGAAACCATCCCCGCCGGCGTGTTCTACGACCGTTATTTCGCCCTCATGCAACGCTTGCTGGCCGAGCGATCCGGGGACAAATAGGGCGGGCCACCCCACCTTGTTGGATGGCATCTGCGGATGAGTTCTCAGGCTATCCACCGCCCCAAACCAGTGGCCTGGTTTGCTGATCTATCCGCAGATGACGCAAATCAGAGCAGATTGAAGACAAGGCTGTTACCAGCGCGAATGGGCTCTCACTGAACAGCCCAGGCTGATCACAGCGCAACTATCGCGTTTGCCCTGGCGCAGCGGCTACGCCCACCCGCTGCCGTACGGCCAGCGCCAGCGGCCGCAATGCGGTGCCCACGCTTTGCAGTTGGCGCTCGCGGGCCGGGCTGGTTGGCCCGGTTTGGATGGTTTCAGCAGCATCGGCCAGCTTGGGCGCTGCCCACTCGGGATGCGCGCGGGCGGGGCGCAGGGCCAGCAGCAAGTCAGCCATGGGTGCGGCTTCCAAGGGCGCAGCGGCCGGCGGCTGTTGTTGCTGTTGCTGTTGCAACTGCTCCAGCGCCGCGTGGCCGCGCCGCTCCAGTGCAATCAGCAACGTCAATTGCTGCTCCAGCAGCAGCGCCA
>CANFYD010000478.1 GCA_947450745.1 Burkholderiales bacterium | reverse complement strand
TGCGGCCAAGACGTGGAGATCGACATCAACTGCCTGTTCGAAGGCCAAGTCAGCCTCGGCGACGGCGTGCGCATCGGTGCGAACTGCGTGATCCGCAACGCCCGCATCGCCGCCGGCGCGCGCATTCACGAGTTCACCCACATCGACGGTGAAACGCTCGGCGTCAGCGTCGGCGCAGGCGCGCTGGTCGGTCCGTTTGCGCGCTTGCGTCCCGGCGCTGATCTGGGCGAAGAGGTCCACATCGGCAACTTCGTCGAGGTCAAGAACTCGACGCTGGCACGTGGGGCCAAAGCCAACCATTTGGCTTACTTGGGCGACGCCAGCGTCGGCGAGCGAGTCAACTTCGGCGCCGGCTCCATCACCGCCAATTACGACGGGGCCAACAAGCACCGCACCAACATTGGGGCCGACGTGCATGTCGGCTCCAATTGCGTCTTGATAGCGCCGCTCACGATCGGCGCGGGGGCCACGATTGGCGGCGGCTCCACCATCAGCAAAAATGTGCTGGACGGCGAGTTGGCGGTCGCGCGCGGCAAGCAGGTCGCCATCGCCAACTGGGTTCGTCCGCTTAAGAAACGCTGAATTCGGCCGAGCGAAGCGTGAAAATTGCACGCAAACCGGCCTGGCAGCCGCATCCGCCGCGCAACACAGGGGCACGGTGCCGATCTTGCAACCTACGATAGTGCAGAAGCAATGAAAGCGAATCATGGCGAAAACAGGCGCTGACCCGATCCATTTACACGACGATCTGCTGCACGGTGAAGTTGCCGGGCAGACCACCTGCTGGGCGGACATGGAAGAAACGCAGGAACAGCGGGACAGCGACGCACGCAGCACTGCGCTGCAAGCCCAAGCGCTGCAGCACGCACATTGCGACGACGCCGCCAAGGCTTGCTGGTATTTATGCCGCAGTCTGGGCATGGCCCGGCAAATGGAAGTCAGCCAAGAGCCCACGCTGGAGCTGCTGTTCCAGTTGCTCGGCGCTTTGTCCGATCTGCCGGCAGAAATCACCAGCGCGCCGCTGCCCGAGCAGGTCGGCGGCGACAAGCTGGGCATCTCCGAGCTTTGCCAGCAACTGGCCGCTGCCCGCGCGCTGAGTCAAGATGCCTGGGTCGATGCCGAGTTGGCCGCTCCTAGCCAGGCACTGATGCACTGACATTCAGGTCCGATTGCCTTAAATTTAGGCAGTTCAGGCAAAAGCCTTTCACATCAACGACTTGTGAACGATATGGGCGCGTTGCCCACGAACTTATCCACAGTCTGCAGGGATAGATTCGGGCCACTGCGGCTGATCAAGAGGCACTGCCCCGCGCCCCGGCCCCGAGTTGCGGGCCAACGCTCTCCCGTTGAAAACTACCGGCTCATTAAGATGCGCAGGCGTGACGGCGCGCCACTCACCTGGCCGCCGTCAAATTCAATTCAGCGTGGGCCCCGCATGAACTCAAACCTCTGTTTCATTTCACCTCCGGGCGATCACCGTCCCAGCGCGACCGGCACAGCGAGGGCCAACTGATGGCGCACAGCAAGCCGCTGCTACGCCACACCGCCTGGGTAGCCGCATTGATCTTCATTTGGCTGGCTGCCACGGCTTGGGCGCGGCCGCTGGCGCTGCCCGATGAGGGTCGTTATGTCGGCGTGGCTTGGGAAATGCTGCGTTCGGGCGATTGGCTGACACCGACGCTGGACGGCCTGCCCTACTTTCACAAGCCGCCGCTTTTTTACTGGATCACCGCCGGCTCGCTGTCGATCTTCGGCCTGAATGAATGGGCGGCGCGCGCCGCTCCGCTGCTCGGTGCCACCTTGGGTGCCCTGTCGATCTATTTGTTCATGCGCCGCTGGTCGGACGCGGGCACAGCACGCACCACCTTGATTGCCCTGCTGGCTCAGCCGCTGTTCGTCATCGGCGGTCAGTTCGCCAACCTGGACATGCTGGTGGCTGGCTGCATCACCGCCACCATCACGCTGCTGGCCCATGCGGCCTTGAGCTTGCAAGCGGGCTTGCCGCACCGCCAGGCGCTGGTGGCCGCTTATGCCTTTGCCGCCCTGGGCATCTTGGCCAAGGGGCTGATCGGTTTTGTGATTCCCGGCTTGGTGATCGTGGCCTGGTTGCTGCTGCGCCGCCAATGGCGTGTCGTGCTGGCGCTGTTGTCCGTGCCCGGTGCGCTGGTGTTTTTGCTGCTGGCGGCACCCTGGTTTGTCGCCATGCAACTGCGCTTCCCTGATTTCCTGGACTATTTTTTCTTCGTCCAACAAGTCAAGCGCTTTGCGGCCGGTGGTTTCAACAACGTCCAACCGCTGTGGTTTTATCCGGCCGTGTTGGTGGTCTTCAGCCTGCCTTGCGTGCCCTGGTTGGCTAGGCTGTTCAAACGCAGCTACTGGCTGAGCGATGAGCGCGGCGCGGTCAGGTTGCTGATGCTGGTGTGGGTACTGACCGTGATGGTGTTCTTCTCGCTGCCCAAGTCAAAGTTGCTCGGATACATCTTGCCCGCCGTGCCGGCACTGGCCGTCCTGATGGCCGAGGCCTACCGCACGCAGCTGATACCGTCGCTGCGTTCGCGGCGGCTCTGGGCGCTCAGCATCGGGCTTGCCGTCGTGCTGGCGCTGGGGCCGGTGGCGTGGATGTCGATCAAGCATCCGAAGTCGTCGATTGAACTGGCTAGGTTGCTGGCGACGCAACACCAGCCGGGCCAGCCTGTCGTGATGCTGGGCAATATTTATTTCGACCTGCCCTTCTATGCCCGCTTGCGCGAACCGATGGTGATCGTCGACAACTGGAACGACCCCGACAACCGGAGCAGGGACAGCTGGCGCAAGGAACTGGCCGATGCCGGAGAATTCGCGCCAGCCCTTGGGGCCAAAGCGCTGGTCAACCCGTCCGACCTGCCCGCCCTGCTGTGCGCCGCGCCGATCAGCTGGGTCCTCGGCCCGGCCTCGGCGGTGACTGGATTCCCCTTCGTGACTGCCGCCAACAGCCTAGCCACCTTTCACGCCCACACCTTGTGGAAGGTCGATATGCAGCAGCCAGCCTTGCGTTTGGCGCTCGGCTGCGACAAATGATGCGGGCACGAGCACTACACCACGCTTGAGCGCTTTTCGTCGAACGACCGGCCAGAGTACGATTACGGTATGAAGATTCACACTGTTGAAATACAAAAACTCAAGGCCGCCAGCCATGGCAACGGCTTGGTCATGTTCAAGGTCGATGCGATGGTGACGCCCAAAGCGCCCATCGACGGTATCGAGCCCAGCTCCATCATCACCATCAGCGAGGTCAATGCACGCGTGCTGATGGCCCTGCTGAAGGATCAATTGATGGAGTTGGACGGCCGCAAAGCGCGCAGCCAACGCTGAAGCTGCACTGGCTGCGACAATCACCCCATGGACTACCCCCGATACAACCCCCAATCCGACAACCTGCCGCTCTCCGACGAAGAGTTGTCGACCCTGGATGACATGCTGACCAAATTGCCCAGCGACGAGGCAATGAATATCGAAGCACTGGACGGCTACCTGGCCGGCCTGCTGTTGAGCCCCTTGCCCCTGAGCGATCTGGACGGCGCCACTTGGCTGCCGG
Organism: Burkholderiales bacterium; assembly: GCA_947450745.1. Lineage (GTDB taxonomy): Bacteria > Pseudomonadota > Gammaproteobacteria > Burkholderiales > Burkholderiaceae_C > Paucibacter_A. The sequence goes on along the minus strand of CANFYD010000478.1, from coordinate 117 downwards.
AAGTCTGGGGCGGCGACGGCGAAGACATCGCCGAAGGCAGCAAGCCCGAGAACTATCCCTTCGCCAGCGGCAAGCAGCGCAAGCGCGTCACCCTGCTGGTGCTGCGTCATCTGCGCT
>CANFYD010000477.1 GCA_947450745.1 Burkholderiales bacterium | reverse complement strand
GAGCGGTCGTCAGGCTAGGCGGACGGAGCGCAGGAACCGGAACGTACTCCAGGTACGTGAGGATTCCGAGCATCCGTCCAACGACGCATGGCGGCCGCGCAGTAAAAAGTTCGCACCCTCTCAATCGCTGCCCTCCTCGCTCGGCTCATCGTTGTCCTTGTTGGCCTGACGCGCCAATTCGGCTTCGAGCGGACGCAGTGAATCGATCAAAGCTTGCGGCGTCGTCGGCGGTACCAGGCGGAAGGCCGGTGGCGGCAGCGAGCTCAAATAGGCCGGGCCCAGCCAATGCTGCTGATCCTGGCGGCGGGCTACGGTCAGCACCAGCAGCGTGAGCAAACAAGTGAGCACCGCCAAGCCCAGCCAGCGCCCGGCGCGCGGCCAGACCAGCCGGGCATGCCACCACAGCAAGGCCGCCACACCGCAGGGGAACAGCACGGCATCCAGCACCATCAGGCGCGGCGCTGAAATGGCGTAAGCCAGCAGCGGCAGGGCAAAACCGATCAGGTGCAAGCTGGTCAAGCCGACCAGGGCTCCGCGCAAATGAGTGCTGAACGGAAAACGGTGCTGAAACAACTGCGTCACCAGCGACCACAGCGCCGCCCACATCAACAACACGGCCAGCGGGATCAGCACCGCGCCGCTGTAATCCACCCACGGCGAGCCGGGGTTCAGCCCTGACCATTGGTCAAACCACAACAGGCCCAGCCACAACAGCGCCAGCACCGGCACCCAGGCCGCCGCCACCTTGGCTCGGCGCTGTTGATGGGCTTGCAAGGGCAACTCCGGGGCCAGCGTCTCGGCACTGCTGCGCCAGCGCAAATGACTGTTGCCCAGCTGAAATGTGGCCAGCCCCGACAACGCTGCCGTGTCGCCTGCGGCCAAACGGCGCTCGCCCAGCCAACCGCCGTTGCGGCTGGGCAGCAAGCTCAGGCGAGCGCCCTCGGCTGCACCGCTTGCACCTTCTGGCCATTGCAGCTCCGCATGTTCGCCAGCCAGGTGGCTGTCATCCAGCACCACCTCGCAGCGCACCGAGCGGCCGATGCGGGCCGGCCATTGGCTGATCCGCTGCACCGACTTGACCCGCCCGTCACGGCCCAGCAGTTCGATTACCGCGATGCGTTCCATGCGAAGCCCTCCAGGTAGTGAGCGGTCAATTTCAGCGCGTTGTCAAAGCTGACCCCGCGGGCATCAAAGCGACCCAAAGCACCTTCGGTATCGGCATCGACCGTTGTGACCAGCACCGTCAAGTCATGCAGGCCGGCCAGCTTGCGAAAGGCCCGCAGGCACACCACCGCGCGCAGCGGCAGGCCGGTTCGGCTGACGAACTCCTCCTTGCAGAACGACGCGGTGCGGTCTTTGTCGACACCGCCCAGGCGCTCGTTGCGAAAGCTCTGGGAATATTGGCGGGCAAAGCGGATGGCACCCAACTTGCCGCCGTCATATGCCTCGTGGGACATGTCCAGAAAACCGGTCTGCATCGCGCCGCTGACGAACACCGCATGCTCCATCCGGCACTGTGAGCGCTGGAATTCAAGGCCCTTGGTGTCGGCCGGCGTGCCGCGCCCCCAGCAGCGCATGAACAGCTCTTGCGGCACCGGCAATTGGTAGCGCGCATGGCCGGCGCTGGCCCAGGGCTGGGCGATGAAGCGGGTGGTCAACTCGTTCTGATAGCGGAGCAACTGCTCGCGCAGGCGCGGCCAGGCCGGAGTCGTCATCGGCTGGGCATTGCGGCTGCGTTCCAGCAAGGCCTGCGCGTAACTGCCGGGTACCAGAAAACTCATTTGCTGGGCAAAGAACATCGCCGACACATTGACGCCGACCACCCGCCCGTCCTCGTCCACCACCGGCCCGCCGCTCATGCCGGAGTTGATGCTGCCCGAGTAGTAAATCAGTTCGTCAAAACTGCGCTCGACCATGCCGTTGTAATTGCCTTCGACCACGGCAAAAGCCACGTCATGCGGATTGCCCATCGAGTAGATGCGGTCGCCCTTGGACAGCGCCTTGTCGGCCGGTCGAAAGCCGAGTGCACCGCGTCCCTTCAAGCTGCCCGGTGCGACGCGCAGCAGGGCCAAGTCGCGGCGCACATCAAAGTCCAGCAACTCCAACTGCCCTTCTTGCCCGTCGGTGGTGGCAAAGCGCAGCCGGTAGCCCGCAGGCTCCAGCGCGAACTGGCTGATGACGTGATAGTTGGTCAGCACATGGCCGTCGGTGCTGACCAGAAAGCCCGAGCCGACCGAGGCCTGGCTGTCCTGCGTCTTCAGCAGCGTGCGGATTTGCAGCAGCTGCGAGCGCGTGCTTTCGTAGACGCGCCGCGCGGTGGCGGACACAGCGGCCGGCGGGGCAGGCGCTGCGGCAGCCGCAGCTCCCGCAGCTCCCGCAGCACTCTGGACCACGGCGCTGGCCGCAGCGGTCGGTGCCGAGGCCGTCTGTGCCAGCACGACGGGGCTGAGCAGCAGCACGGCGGTCAGGGTCAGGGCAACTTTGAGTCGATGTAATAACAAACGAATTACCCCTGGATTAGGATTTCTCTGGAGGCGCGATGCTAGCCGCTTTCAGAACCCGCCGTCGGCCGGGAGGCCGCTCGAAAAACCTGCTGATCTTGATAGAAATCAGCCGCCTCGTTGGCAGCCCACCAGCCAGGCAGACCCAGCACCGGCAGCGGCAAGAACGGCTTGCCCGCCAACCAGGTGGGCTGAACCAGCGCAGCGGCAGCAGCATCGACCGAGCCCACTTCAACAGCGTCCGGCATCAGCAGCACATGAGCGCACATGCCCTTGCGCGGCTGCATCAGCTTTTCCAGCAGCGCATGGCCGATCAGGTGCAACCGGGCCTGCGCCCAGAGCGGCCGCAGCTCGACAAACAGGCGCTGCCAGTCGCGCTCGATCAAGGCCTGGCAGAGCGCGGGCGGCGCTTGCAGCAGCGCGCCGTTTTCGTCCAACAGCGTCAGCGCATCACGCAGAGGGCCGCGATGCGCTTGCACCCCGCCGGCTTGGCGCAGGGCCTCGCTGTGCAGCGCGTTGAGCCGGCGCTTCAGCAGCGGCCATTGCAGCCAGACCAGCCCACCCAGCAAGTCGTGCAGGTTGTCGCGCGTCGGCACACAGCCGCTGCGGTAGATGAAGGCCTCGTAAGCCTCGCCCTCGGGCAAGGCAGCTTGCGGCACAAAGCGCAGCAGGCCGGCGTCCAGCGCGATGCCGCAAGTCGGCACGGCCGCATTGAGCGCCTCGGCCACACTGGCCCCGCGTGCCAGCTCGGCACACAAGGCTTGGCCCAGCGGTCGGTACGGTGCGAGCCAGGGTGCCGACCAATCCAGGTGCGCCAGTGCGCCAGCGATGGGCGCAGTGGCCACACCGGCAGGGGCAATCACGCCTTGGCCAGCAGCTTCCAGCTCAGCGTGTCGCCGCCACGCAGCGGTTTCAGCTGGGTCGCACCAAACGGCACGGCGCTGGGCAGCGTCCAGTCCTGCTTGAGCAGCGTGACTTGCTCGGTGTTGCGCGGCAGGCCGTAAAAATCTGCACCGTTGAAGCTGGCAAAGGCCTCCAGGTGATGCAGCGCGCCCATCGCCTCAAAGGCCTCGGCATACAGCTCCAGCGCCGACAAGGCGGTGAAGCAGCCGGCTCCGCAGACGGAGTTTTCTTTCAACTCGGCAGCATGCGGCGCGCTGTCGGTCCCCAGGAAGAACTTGGCACTGCCCGACGTGGCCGCTTC
>CANFYD010000476.1 GCA_947450745.1 Burkholderiales bacterium | reverse complement strand
TAGGCTTGCTGCGCCAAGGTCATGCGGCCACCGGCCAGCATCAAGGCGCAGAACAGGTTTAGTTCGACGATCTCGGGCACCGTGAAGCTGCGCTTCAATCTGTCGTAAACGGTGTTGTCGATCGCCATCGGGTCGCTGGCAAACAGCTCTGCATAGCGTAACGCGGCTTGCTCAGCCTCGCTGAAGTGGGTGTGTTGCTGGCCCGGGGCGAAGGACAAACAAGCGATGTCGGCCTCCGTCACGCTGTCGGTCTTGCGCGCGATCTGGCAGGCCGAGCACGTGGTGATGGCGGCAATCTTCAGCCGCATCAACTCGCGCAAGCGCACAGCGAGCAGGCCATGCACATGGATCTGCTCCAGCGCTTGCAACCAGGCCAGCGCCACAGCGGGCCGGTGCGCCCAGACCTGCACCGGCACCGACGTGCTGAGCATGCCGTTGGCGCGCCCCCGGTCGAGCGCAGCGCGCAAGTCGGCGGGGAAGTCGGCCAAGGCCACCAGCGGCAGGCGCGGCTGAGTTGAAGCGCTCACGCGTTCAGCCCAGCCGTTCGATCACGGTGGCTGTGGCCATGCCGCCAGCGCAGCAAATCGTCTGCAGGCCGTAACGGGCACCGCGTCGCTCCAACTCGTGCAGCAACGTGGTCATGATGCGGGCACCGCTGGCGCCGAGCGGATGGCCCAGCGCAATCGCGCCACCGTTCACATTCAACCGCTCGTGCGAGACGCCCAGCTCCTTCATCCATACCAGCGGCACCGAGGCAAAGGCTTCGTTGACCTCGAACAGGTCGATGTCGTCGAGCGTCAAACCGGCTTTTTCCAGCACCTTGGCGGTGGCAGCGATCGGGCCGGTCAGCATCAGCGTCGGGTCGGAGCCCACGCTGGTGGTGGCGACGACACGGGCGCGCGGCGTTACGCCGTAGCGCTTCACTGCGGCGGCAGACATCAACAGCAGAACAGCCGCACCGTCGGAAATCTGCGAAGCATTGCCGGCGGTGATGCGCCCACCTTCGGGGCGGAAACTGGTCTTCAGCGTGGCCAGCTTTTCGAACTGGGTGCCGGGGCGAATCGTCTCGTCGGCGCTCAGCGGAGGGACCTCGCCTTCGATGGCTTTCTCGCGCAGCGCCATCACCGGCACCGGCACGATCTCGCGTTCGAACCAGCCGGCCTCGGCAGCGGCTGCGGCACGGCGGTGGCTTTCAACGGCAAAGGCGTCAAGCTGCTCGCGGGTCAACTGCCACTTGTCGACCAAGCGCTCGGCCGCTTCGCCCTGCCCGGTCAGCTCGTATTGCTCAGCGGCCATCCAGCCGAAGGCTTCGCCGTGCAGGTCACGGTTGCTGCCCATCGGCACGCGGCTCATGTTTTCGGCCCCACCGGCCACCACCACATCGGCGGCACCGCTGGCAATCGCACCGGCGGCCAGATGCACCGCCACTTCGCCGGAACCGCATTTGCGGTCTATCGTCAGGCCGGGAATGGTCACCGGCCAGCCCGCGCCGAGCAGCGAGGTGCGGGCGATATTGGCCGATTGCTCGCCGATCTGCGTGACGCAGCCGAAGATCACGTCGTCGACCGCGTCGGCGGGCACACCGGCGCGCTTGACCAACTCGGCGATGACCAGCGCGCCCAGATGGTCGGCGCGCACGCCGGCCAAGCTGCCACGGAACTTGCCCACCGGCGTACGCACGGCGTTGATGATGAAGATGTCGTTCATGGCGTGGCTCACAGTGCGCTGGCCTTCATGCCCGACCCAGGCACGCGCTGACCGTTTTCATACTTGTACACGCCGTGGCCAGTCTTGCGACCGTAACGGCCGGCGGCCACCATCTTGATGATCAAGGGGCAGGGGCGGAACTTCTCGCCCAGCGTCGAATGCAGGTACTTGAGCACCGCCAAGCGGGTGTCCCAGCCGGTCATATCGCCCAGCTCCAGTGGCCCCATCGGGTGGTTGAAGCCCATGCGCAGGGCGGTGTCGATGTCCTCGGCGGTGGCGGTGCCTTCTTGCAGCATCCACATCGCTTCGTTGCCGGCCAGCGCCGACATGCGGCTGGTGGTCAAGCCGGGCGACTCGTTGACGATGATGGAGGTCTTGCCGATGGCGTCGCAATAAGCGCGGGTGCGGGCGACGGTGTCGTCGCTGGTGGCCAGGCCGCGCACCAGCTCGACCAGCTTCATCTTGTGCACCGGGTTGAAGAAGTGCATGCCGACCACGCGCTCCGGCCCGCTCACGGCGGTGGCGATCTCGGTGACGCTGAGGGCCGAGGTGTTGGTGGCGATGATGGCGTCCGCCGCCATCACGGCAGCGGCTTGGGCGATCACGGCCTTCTTGACCGCCAGATTCTCGGACACCGTCTCGACCAGCAGCACCGCGCCTTGCGCCGCTGCCGTCAAGTCGGTCAGCACGGTCAAGCGGGCTTTGGAAGCCTCGGCGGCCACGGCCTCCACCTTGCCCAGCTTGACGCCGTCGTCAAGAATTTTCGAGACCGCTTGCTGTGCGCGTTGCAGTGCTTCGGCGTTGCTGTCCACCAGCACCGTCGTGTAGCCGCAACTGGCAAAGGCGTGGGCGATGCCCGTGCCCATCAGCCCGGCACCGACGACAACGACCTTGTCGATTTGCTTGTTCATTTTTGTATCTTTCGCACTGTTTCAATTCGCGGCGGCCACAACGACGTTGCGCAACGTGCCTATGCCTTCAACGCTGGTTTCCACCACGTCACCGACCTTCAAGTATTTGCCCGTGCCCTGGGCGGTGCCCGCCGGCGAACCGGTGAACATCACGTCGCCGCATTCGAACGACGAGCGCTCGTCGACGAATTTGACGAGGAAGGGCACGTCCCAGGTCATCTCGGCGGTGGAACCATCCTGCCGGATATCGCCGTTGACGGTCAGCGTCAACCGCCGTTTTGGGCTGCCTTCGGGGAACTCGTCCCGCGTGACGATCCAAGGGCCGAGGCCGGTGGTCAGGTTCTGGCTTTTTGAAGCGAACAGGTCCATGCCGACGCCGGGCGGGCCACTGCGCTGCAGGTCACGCGCGCTGGCGTCATTGCCGACCGTGTAGCCGAGCACGCTGGACAGCGGGTCGGCACGGTTGACCACCTCAGCGCCGATCACCACCACCAACTCGACCTCATGGTCGAACTCCTGCGTCAGCGGCGGATAGCGCATCGTGTCATTGGCACCGATCAAGGCACCGTGCGCCTTCAGGAAGGCGATCGGCTGATGGTGAGATTTGAGCCCGAAGTCAGCTTCGAGGTGCTTTTGGTAATTGGCACCGGCCACCACCACACGGTTGGTCTTTTCGACCGGCGGCAACAGCCGCACGGACGCAAGCGCACGGGCCGGGCCGGCAAAGGTCAAAGCGCCCTCGCCTTCGCCGCGCGTCACTGCGGGTGCCCAGTCAGCAATGCCGCCCACCAGGGGCGTCACCGTCTGAAGCGTCAGATTAACCAGCGCCCAGAATGGCGCGCCCCCGTCACTGCAGCGGGCGATCTTCATGCGGCGTGCACTGCAGGTGTCACAACTGCGGGCGCGCCGACCTTGGCCGGGTCGATGTGCAAGAGCTTGCAGGCGTTCTTCCAACGGATTTTTTGCAGGTCGTCGTCCGACAGCTTGAGGCCGTCGGTCAGGTCGTGGCGCACCGCGTCACTACCGCCAAAGTTGCTGCCGTACAGCACTTGGTCGGCACCGATCACCTCGATCAGCGCCTGGCGCATCGG
>CANFYD010000475.1 GCA_947450745.1 Burkholderiales bacterium | reverse complement strand
GGCCAAACCGGTCGAACCCGCCCTGCTCTATCAGATGGTGGCCCGCTGGATCAAGCCGGCGCTGGTGCGTGCGCCGTTCCCGGCCACGGCGACCCCGGCCTCCGCCGCTGAACCACCGGCGGAGGGCGCCAGAACCTCGGCCGTACTGGCGCAATTGCGCGCAATACCGGGGCTGGACACCGAAGTCGGGCTGCGCCGGACCGGCAACAAGCCAGGCCTGTATCTGTCCTTGCTGGCGCAGTTTTCGGCCAGCCAGCGCCACACCGGGTCCGAGATCCGTGCCGCGGTGCAAACCCAGGACCTGCCGACGGCCCACCGCTTGGCCCATACCCTGAAAGGTTTGGCGGGCAATCTGGGCGCGCTTGAAGTGCAGGTGCTGGCTGAAAGCATTGAATCGATGCTGGGCGAAGCTAACCGCGACCGCGAACACGAACACGAACACGAACACGACTGCGAGCACGAGCGCATTACGAGCGCACAGACGGCCGCCCTGGAGTTGCAGCTGCGCGATTTGGCCTCCGCACTCGACGCAGCGCTGCCCAAATCTGCGAAAAATGTCACGGGCGCAACGGTCGACTTGGCGCAACTGGCAGCAATCGGCTCGAAACTGGCGAACCAACTCAGCGCGGGAGACCCGCACGTCATCGACACCCTGGCCGCCCACTCCGCCACGGTCGAAGCGGCCTTTGGCCCGCGTTTCGACAATTTTGCCCGCCATCTGCGGCAATTCAACTTCGACGCAGCGCTGAGCGATCTTCAAACGCAGTGGCGTGAGCAAGGCATCCCACTGCAAGACAACTGAGAGACCCATGGACAGCCCCCCGGCCTTCGCCAAACCGACCCTTTTGATCGTCGACGACACGCCAGACAATCTGGAGCTGATGTTCGGCCTGCTCAAGGACGACTACCGCGTCAGGGTGGCCAACTCCGGCGAGCGGGCCTTGCGCCTGGCTCAAGCCGAGCAGCCGCCCGACCTGATTCTGTTGGACATCATGATGCCCGGCATGGACGGCTACGAAGTCTGCCGCCGCCTCAAAGCCGACCCGCTGACGGTCCACATCCCGGTGATCTTCCTGACCGCCAAGGTCGAGGTCGAAGACGAAGCGCTGGGCTTCTCCTTGGGCGCGGTGGACTACATCACCAAGCCGATCAGCCCGCCTATCGTGCAGGCCCGCCTCAGGACCCATCTGGCGCTGAAGGCGGCCGCTGACTTTCTGCGCGACAAGAGCGAGTTCCTGGCGGCCGAAGTCAACCGGCGGACGCACGAAGTGGAAGCGATGCAGGACGTCGCCGTGCTGGCGATGGCCTCACTCGGCGAAACGCGGGACAACGAGACCGGCAACCACCTGCGGCGCACGCAGCGCTACGTGCAGCGCCTGGCCCAACAGCTGCAAACCCACCCTCGCTTTGCAGCGCTGCTGACGCCGGAGAACATCCGTTTGCTGTTCAAGTCGGCCCCGCTGCATGACATCGGCAAGATCGGCATCCCCGACAGCATTCTGCTCAAGCCGGGCAAGCTGGAGCCGGCCGAGTTCGAGATCATGAAGACCCACACGACGCTCGGCTACGAGGCGATCGGGCGCGCCGAACGAGGTTTGGGCCATGCGATTCCTTTTCTGCGGTTCGCCAAGGAAATCGCCCTGTCGCACCAGGAAAAATGGGACGGCTCCGGCTACCCGCAAGGCCTGCGCGGCGACGCCATTCCGGCCGCTGCGCGCCTGATGGCGCTGGCCGACGTGTACGACGCCCTGATCAGCCGCCGCGTCTACAAACCGGCCTTCAGCCACGCACAGTCCACCACGATCATTCTGGAGGGGCGCGGCACGCATTTCGACCCCGACATCGTCGATGCCTTCCTGCAGATACAGACCGAATTCCAAGCCATCGCCAGGCAGTACGCTGATTCGGTCTGACGCGCCGGCGTTGTCACTTGTCGAGGGCGCTTGTCGTTGGAGCTTTGCGCTTGGCGAACCCTCGGCGGCAGGCGCCCTTCAGCTCAGCACAGCTCGATCACGACGTTGCCGATCTCTTGCCCGGCCTCGACGGTTTCATGCGCCTGCACCACCTCAGCCAGCGGGAAGCGCCGGCCAATCGAGTGCTGCAGTTGTTGCGCCTGCAACAACGCAGTCACGCGGTCCAGCGCCCGTTGGCGGTCGGCCGGCGTCAGGTCGTAGACCAGGAAGAACTGCAGCGACACCGACTGGAACAACAGCGCCCGGAAGTTGAGACTGACTTCCGGCGCATTGGCGCCGTAGCAGACCACCCGGCCATGCGGTGTCAGCACGCCCTGGGCCAACAGCCCGGCGGTGCTGGCGAAGTCCATGTCGATGATGACCGCCACGCCGCGCCCGCCGGTCAAGGCCTTGACCCGCTCGGCCACCGACTCGGTCTTGTAGAAGATCGCCTCCTGCAGGCCGGCCGCCTGCGCATGCCGGGCTTTGGCGGGCGAACCGACGGTGCCGATCACGTGGCCACCGGCCAAGGTCACCAGTTGAGTGACGTAATGCCCCACCGCTGACGACGCCCCGGTGACCAGCACCTGCTGCCCCGTCAAGTCGCCGGCCAGATGCACCGCCTGCACGGCGGTCACGACCGGGATGCCCAAGCAAGCCCCGGCTGCAAAGTCCGTGCCCTCGGGCAAGGGCACGGCCTGCGCCGAAGGCAAGGCGATGTAGTCAGCCGCAGTCCCCAGCGGCCGGCCCCATTGGGCGTTCCACAGCCACACCCGCTCGCCGATGCGGCCGGCCGGCACGCCCTCCCCCACCGCTTCTATCACCCCGGCCCCGTCGCTGTGCGGCACGATCATTTCGCTCGTCGGCCGGGCCCGGCGCGACTTCACATCCGAGGGGTTCACCCCCGAGGTATGCAGCCGCACCAGCACCTCGCCAGCGGCTGCTGTGGGCGTGGGCAAGTCGCCCACCACCATCACGTCCCGCGCTTCCCCGTTGTTCAAATACCAAGCTGCACGCATCTGTCATCTCCGTTGTTGGTTGTTCATGTGGCTGGCGGCTTGAGCTGAGCGCCCAAGCTGTCACGCCACGGTAACGGATTTGTCTATTTGGCGCGGCAGATGGTCGCGGCCGGCCACTTCCGACAATGCAGTGAGAATGCCCCAGGGAGATCTCGTCGGTATGAACAAAAAAACGCTGTCCGAACGCGACATTTGCACCAAGTTCATCGCACCCGCTGTCGTGGCTGCAGGCTGGGACATCCAGCGGCAGGTGCGGGAAGAAGTCAGCTGCTAAGGACTTTTGTAGCGAGTGGCTGTCAGGCTGAAAGGGGTCGCAGGGATCGGCCCGTTCCGTCGGATCGGCGCGACGATCGAACTGGTCAGAGCCTTTGTCGGCAAAGCCGGTTACACCCGCGCCTTGGTTGAACTTGAAACTCAACTGTACAAACAACGTCAGACCTGAATTGAACCAACAACCAATGACCATCGACAAACGATTTGCGCTGCTTGCAGACAACGGCGACATCCTCTTCCCCTATATTAAGCAAGACCGCAGCGGTCGAGAGGGGTTTGCCCTTTCCGCCCCCGGTGAGCGCGACGCGAAAGGTCGAGCTGTCTACACCAGCGACCTCGAAGAAGTGGTGCGACGCCTTGTCTTTGACGGCTGGAAGGTGCGAGCCAAGGCAACGCCAGAGCCTGGCGAGAAAGTCCGTGATGGCAGTTATGGGCTGGCGATGAAGGTCATCCCCGCCTACTGGCTTGCGCCCGAG
>CANFYD010000474.1 GCA_947450745.1 Burkholderiales bacterium | reverse complement strand
CGGCCTACGACATGGGCAAGCAGTTTCGGCTGCTGCAGGCGCTGGCGAGCTCGGCCGTGCCGGTGCCGCCGGTGCTGGGGCTGGAAGAAGACGCCGGCGTGCTCGGGGCGCCGTTCTACGTGATGGAAAAGGTGGACGGCTGGGTGCCGGGCGACTTTCCTCCCTACCATGTGGCGGGCCCGCTGTTCGAGGCCAGCGAGCCTGAGCGCGTGCGCGTCTGGTGGGCGGCGGTGGACACCATGGCCAAGATTCATCAACTGGATTGGCAGCAGGCCGGCCTTGAATTTCTGGGTGCGCCGGTTGGTGATCAGGGCTTTATGCAGGGGCAGATCGCCTACTACGACGACATCTTCGCGTTGAACGGCGAGCCGCTGCCAACGGTGCTGGCCAGCACGCGGGACTGGTTGCTGACCAACATTCCGACGCCCAAGCATGTCGGGCTGTGCTGGGGGGATGCGCGGCTGGGCAACATGATCATCAAGGATCAGCAGGTTGCTGCGGTGCTGGACTGGGAGATGGCCTGCCTGGGTGACCCGGAATCCGACCTCGGCTGGTTCGCTCACATCGACTGGGCCACCAGCGTGGGCCGCTCCAAAGCGCCGTTCCCGCGCCTGGCCGGCCTGCCAGACATGGCGCAAACCATCGCCCATTACGAACAGGTGACCGGCCGCAAGGTCGAAAACCTCCATTACTACGAGGTCTTCGCCACTTGGCGCATGGCCATTTTGTTCACCCGCATTGAGCAGAGCGTGAAGTACCTGGCCCAGTCGGGTAACGCCAAGGGCTTCATCACCTGGACGCATTTCGAAAAGCTGCAACAGCTGTTGCAGCTTCCCTCACCGACCGAGCCCAGCACATTCCCTGTGCCGGCTTGAATCAATGACAAGGAGCACAGTCTCATGAAAACCTTCGACACCATCCCCGAGCGCGGCGACTTTGGCTACCAGACGCTGGTCGGCCCGCAAAAAGTCAGTGGCACATCCATCTTCACGTTGCGCGACTTCTTCGGCCTGAAGATCACCAAGGGCATGCCTTTTGGCGTGGTGCGCGACGACGAAGGCCATATGTATGCCTTTGTGCGTGCATTGAATGAGCCGGGCAGCGCGCCCAACCCGACCAAGTTCATTTATCAATCGACCCGTATCGACCAGCAGCACATCCGCATGGACAAGGCCCGCATGGCCTTGCAGGCGATGACGCTGTTCCCCGCGCGCAGCCTGGAAGGCGACACCGCTTGTTGGTCCAGCCTGCCCGGCGAGCCCGGCAACGCTTGGCAGTTGACCGCCTCGGGCGAGCGCATGACCTGGAAGGAAGACGGCCTGTTCGACCTCAGCGGCCCGCTGATCGGCAACGGCATGCAGTGGTTCCTGCCCGGCGTGGATTGGGGCACTTTTTATGTCTCACAGCTTTATGACTTGTCGGGCACTTGCGAGGGCCGAGCGGTAAAGGGCGTGATCGCGCTCGACCAGGCCTATATGGCCGAAGGCGGCGCCATCCACTTCAAGAAGGACCTGGTCGTCAACAACAAGATGCATGTGGTCTGGTGGACCTTCGCGACCATTTACAAGGACGGCACGTGGGACTCGGGCTCCTTCATGGTCGGCCATGACAAGCTCGGCTACGCCATCTTCCAGAACGAAACCGGCGCGGTGCGCACCACCACCGACATCGAGGCGCAGGTCGTGCACAAGCCCGGCAGCTACTTTGTCGACACGGCACAGATCACGTTGGAGGGCGGCGAGGTGTGGGAATACCTGCCCGACCCACGCGGCGAGATGATGGACTTCGTCGGTGGCTTCCCCGTCACCGCGCAGCAAGAGGGGCGCTGGCGCCGGGTCGGCGACACCCGCGAGCCCGATCGCTGGATGGCCTGGGGCGAATCCGACCGCCGCAACGGCACGGCCCGCAATGTGCACGGAGCCGAGCTGTGAGCCCGTCCACCGCCCTGGCAGCGACGCTCGACGCAGCGCAGATCGAGGCCTTTTTGCACCGCCAAGTCCACTGCTGGAACGCCGGCGACAAGGCCGGCTTCTTCGAGGCCTACCGCAGCGTGGCGCCGAACGGCCTGCAGATCGAATACGTCGGCCGCCCGCCCAGCGACGGCTGGCCGGTGCTGGAGCAGATGTGGGCGCAGCAAAGCGCCAAGATCGAGATCGAAGAGCTGCTGCTGGTCATCAACGGAAGCGAAGCGGCTTGCCACGCCCTGAACAAGGTGCGCGGCACAGCGATGGCCATCCACACGCTGGAGCTGTACGCGTTTGAGGCGGGCCGACTGAATGTTCGCTACTTCATTCAGCCGCCGTCGACTGTGGCGGCCAGCCCCACTCCGGTTTGACCTTTCGACAAGCGATCCACAAGCAATTGACAAGCGACCTGCCGCCCAGCGGCAGGCGACAACCAAGAGACAAGATGAGCACAATTTACCAACCGACCTTGATCGCCAGCGCCGTCATGACGCTGTTTGCCTGCTGCACGGCAGCGCAGGGCCAGACCGCGCCGGATGACGCAAAAGTGACCACCGCAGCAGCCGCCAGCCAGCTCGAAACCGTCACCGTCACCGCCACACGCCGTGCGGACAGCCTGCAAGATGTGGCCGCCGCCATCACCGCGATTCCCGCTGCGCAGTTGGAACGCGACCAGATCACGGACGTCAAAGCACTGAGCGCACGTGCGCCGTCACTGCTGATCAGCGACACGCCGGTCGGCAAGAACAACATGATCATCGGCATGCGCGGCATCACGCCGACGTCGATCTCATCGAACAACGACCCGACCGTGGGCATCTATGTCAACGGCGTCTACTACGCACGCAGCGCCGGTGCCAACGCCGCGCTGGTCGACATGCAGCAGGTGGAAGTGATTCGCGGCCCGCAAGGCACCTTGTTCGGCCGCAACACCATCGGCGGCGCGCTGAACATGACGACGCAGCGGCCGACCGACCGCTTGGAAGGTTCGGTCAAGCTGGGCGTCGGCAGTTACAACGAACGCAGCGCGTCCGCCATGATCAACGTGCCGCTGGACGGCGAAAAGCTCAGCGCGCGCCTGGTCTTCGACCATCTGGAACACGAGGGCTTCGGCCGCTCCACCACGCTGAACCAGCCGCTCGGCGACGAGAACCGCGACTATTTCCGCGCGGCGCTGCGGGCCCGGCCAATCGACGCACTCGACATCGACCTCTACTACGACAAGTTCAAGAGCAAAGCCAACTCGCAAGTCTGGTTGCTGCATTACTTCGACCCCAAGGTCGCTGCAGCCTCGCTGGCCGGTTTGGCACCTTTTGTGCAAACGTCGGGGTTCGACAGCTTTGCCGGCTTCAACCCGGAAAACAGCGCCAATGTGTCGAACCGGGTGGCCACCGCCACCTGGAGCGCACCGGCCTACACGCTGAAATCAATCACTGCGCACCGCAGCATCGACACGGTCAGCGGCTACGACCTCGATGCCACGCCGTTGTTCATCAACCAGATCCAGCGCTACGGCGTGGCCGGCACCCAGTTCACACAAGAGCTGCAAGCGTTCGGCGAGGCCTTCGACAACCGGTTGGAATGGATCACCGGCCTGTATTACTTCAAAGAAGACCTGCAAGACAGCAGCCTCGTCACCTCGCCGAGCGGCGCCAACACGCTGGGCCGGCTGAACCAGTTCAACGTCAACCAGACGTCGAGCAGCGCCTTCGCGCAAGCGACCTGGGCGCTGACGGACAAGCTGCGCGCCACCGCCGG
>CANFYD010000473.1 GCA_947450745.1 Burkholderiales bacterium | reverse complement strand
GCCGCAGCGGCGGGCGACGCCGGCTATTTGCACTATCACGACACCGAATGGGGCTTCCCGGTCGGCAGCGATCAGCGCTTGTTTGAAAAGCTCTGCCTGGAAGGGTTTCAGTCCGGCCTGTCGTGGCGCACGATTTTGAACAAGCGTCCGGCGTTTCGTGCGGCTTTTGCCAATTTCGACATCGCGACGGTGGCGCGTTTCGGTCCAGAAGATGTGGAGCGGCTGGTGCTGGACGCCGGCATCGTCAGGCATCGCGGCAAGATCCTGGCGGCTATCAACAATGCGCAGCGGGCGCTGGAGCTGATCGCCGAACAGGGCTCGCTGGCACGCTATATCTGGCGTTTCGAGCCTGCGGCGCTGGCGATTCCCCAAGCGTTGACCGAGTCCACCGAATCCCGGGCGCTGTCGAAAGACTTGAAATTGCGCGGCTGGAAGTTCGTTGGACCCACCACGATGTATGCCTTGATGCAAGCGATGGGCTTGCTCAACGACCACGCGCTGGGCTGCGTCACACGTGAAAAAGCCAGCTCGGCACGGCGTGCTTTTGACACGCCTACCGGCTGACTTTGAACCACTATTCAGCGCAGGCTCAGCTTATGTGCTGAGCCGTAGCGCTTGTCGTTCTCTTACTTGGGCATGATCACCGTGTCGATGACGTGGATCACGCCGTTGTCGGCGGCGATGTCGGTCGCGGTGACCTTGGCCTTGTCAACCATCACGCCACCGGCGGTGGTGATGGTCAACTCGCTGCCTTGCACCGTCTTGACCTTGCCAGCCTTGACGTCCTTGGCCATGACCTTGCCCGGCACGACGTGATAAGTCAGCACGGCGGTCAGCTTGGCCTTGTCCTTCAGCAGCGCGTCCAAGTCCGCTTTAGGGATCTTGGCGAAGGCCGCATCGGTCGGCGCAAACACGGTGAATGGGCCAGGGCCCTTCAAGGTCGGGATCAGGTCAGCGGCTGTCAGCGCGGCAGCCAGGGTCTTGAAGGTGCCGGCGGCCACAGCCGTGTCAACGATGTCCTTGGCTTGAACGGCCATGGTGCTGAGTGCCAGGATGCTGATTGCGAGGATCTTTTTCATGGTGTTTCTTTCTTCGTAGTGGTGGAAAGAGGAAAAAACGGTTGTGCTGGATCAATGCATGTGGATCAGCGGCTGCGCGATCAAATGCAGCACGCCATTGCGGGCCGGTTGGTCACTGCCCGGCAACAGCGGCAAGGCCGCCAAACCGTC
Organism: Burkholderiales bacterium; assembly: GCA_947450745.1. Lineage (GTDB taxonomy): Bacteria > Pseudomonadota > Gammaproteobacteria > Burkholderiales > Burkholderiaceae_C > Paucibacter_A. The sequence goes on along the minus strand of CANFYD010000473.1, from coordinate 2,510 downwards.
ACTGACCAAGCCGAGATGATTGAGGTGCAGGGCGCGACCTTGCAGGCTGTGCAAGGTGCTGCCCCAGGGCAGTTCGCCGCTGCTGTAGCGCCCTGCCAGTATTTGGTGCTGAAGCGCACCGCGCAGCGTGGCGGTGTCGTTGAAAAGGGCACTGCGGCCCAAGCCCAGCCGCGCGGCCAGGTGCTCCATGCCGTCGTTCAGCGGTGCCAGCAGGGTGAAGGGGCCGGCGCAGCTCAGCAGGTTGTCCAGACCGCTCAAACGCATGGCCTCGGCCAGCAGAGACAGCTCGGGGCGCGCCTCCAGCAGTTGCGCCAAGCTGTGGTGGGCCGGGCGCAGCACCGCGTCGAGCCGGTGCACCATGCTGCGGCCTAGCGCTTGCGAGCCAAGGTGACGGGCCGGTGTGCCGTTGCCGTCCAGCAAGTTCAGCGCAGGTTGCTCGGTCCCGCTGCTGGCCGACTGCACATGCACCATCAGGCCATTGGCCGTGATCAGCAACATTGCTGAACTCAGCGCGTCCATGCTCAAAGCGGCCGGCACCACGTGACCCAGCACCATGGCACGCAAGCGGGGCGTGTCGCACAACAGTTCGTCCCAGCGCAAGCCAAGCGACACATGCCACTCGGTGATGGCCTCATCGGTCGGCACCAGCAGGCTCAATTCGGTGCGTCCGTTCAGTAGCGAGGCCATGTCGGCGGCGACCAGCAGCGCTTCGAAGCGCGAACTCGAATGTTCCGCCGCCGCCGCTTCGCCCCAGCCGACCGGTGAATCCGGCAGCAGCTGCAGGTGTTGCGGTTTGAGCAGATGACGAAGCATTGTGAACATGGTGTGGGCTCCGGAGGGCTGAAAGAGAAGAGGCGAAAACGCCAGAGGTCAAATGTGAACTATGTAGTTCACGATGTCAACCTGCCGGTCTATTAATTAAACTTAAAGGTCGTTTATTTACTGCCTTGTTCATATTGTGCGAAGCCTGTTTACAATCGTTGATGGCCAAAATTTCATTCCGTGCTCAAGTGCTGCAAGTCCGTGAAGACGCGATCGTTGCTTCGGTGAACCGCCTGCTGGCGGAAAAGGGTTTCGATCTGATGACGGTCGACCAAGTGGTGGCCGATGTGGGCATCGCCAAAGCCAGCCTGTACAAACACTTCGCTTCAAAGGAAGACTTGGCCGCCGCCGCGATGGTGCGGGTGCTGGACCGGGCGCTGGCGCAGTTGGCGGTGCAGCGGGCCGGCCCGCCGCAAGCGCCGCTGTATCACTTGAAAGCGTTGGCGCGCTGGACCATGCAGGTGCAGTTGGCTGGTGAAATGCCGTCCCTGCCGTCGCAGAACTCGACACTGCGTACCGCCTTGCTGGCCCACAAGGGCTATATGGACCGGCTGATGCAACTGAGCGACGAGATCGGCGAATGGATCACGCTGGCGCAGGCAGATGGCTCGCTGCGCGCTGCGCTGCCGCCCGAGTTGGTGCTCTACACCTTGTTTGCGCGCGCCTGCGACCCGGTGCTGGCGCTGTTGCGCTTGAGTGGCCAGCACAGCGATGAGCAGATCATCGACATGCTGCTGCTGACCTGCTTTGACGGCATGGCCGCGCCGGCCGTGCCAGCGGAGGCTGTCGCGGCGGCAGCAAAAGCGCCGCGCGCCGCACGCAGCAAACCGGTGCAGCCAAGCCTGGTCTCCGTCGCTCCATAAAATTATTCCGCAAGATCGCTCCGTAGAATCGGGCGCTCCACAAGGAGCCCCCTTTCATGAGCACGACATACCGCATCGCCCCCAGCATCCTTTCGGCCGACTTTGCCCGGCTCGGCGAGGAAGTCCGCAACGTCCTGGCGGCCGGCGCCGACTGGGTGCATTTCGATGTGATGGACAACCATTACGTGCCCAATCTGACCTTCGGGCCGATGATCTGCGAAGCGCTGCGCAAGCACGCGATCAAGCCTGACGGCACGCCCGTCCCCATCGACGTGCATTTGATGGTGCAGCCGGTCGACAGCCTGGCGGTCGCCTTTGCCAAGGCCGGCGCCGATCTGGTCAGCTTCCACCCCGATGCCAGCGCCCATGTGGACCGCACGCTGCAGTTGATCAAGGCCGAAGGCAAACAGGCCGGGCTGGTGTTCAACCCGGCCGAGCCGCTCGACGTGCTGGAATGGGTCATCGACAAGGTGGACTTGGTGCTGATCATGAGCGTCAACCCCGGTTTTGGCGGCCAGAGCTTTTTGCCCAGCGCCCTGAAAAAGCTCGAGAAAGCGCGCCGCCTGATCGAAGCCAGCGGCCGCGACATCCGGCTGGAAATCGACGGCGGCGTCAAGATCGACAACATCCGCCAGATTGCCGATGCCGGTGCCGACACCTTTGTGGCCGGCTCCGCCATTTTTGGCCAATCCGACTACAAGGCGGTGATCGACGCAATGCGCGCCGAATTGGCCCGTTAATCGGTTGACCTTCAGTCGTCCTCACCTTGGTTGCCATCCTCTTCGTCTGCACCGCCAACATCTGCCGCTCGCCGATGGCTGAGCT
>CANFYD010000472.1 GCA_947450745.1 Burkholderiales bacterium | reverse complement strand
GGTGACTGATCGGGAATGCTGTGCCGCAGCACCGGCAAGCGCAAGCTCAAGCGCGTACCGTTGCCGGGGCTTGAATCGATGCTCAAGGAACCGCCGAGCCGCTGTGCCCGACGCAGCTGACTTTTCAGGCCACGGCCGCGCTGGGCGTTGTCGACATCGAAACCGTCGCCGTCGTCCTCCACCCGGATTTCGACATAACTGCCGTGGTGCCGCGTCACCATGCGCACTCGGTTGGCGCGGGCATGCTTGAGCACATTGGTCAGGGCCTCTTGCATCAGGCGCAACACATGCAGGGCATCGGGCGGCTCCAGCCAGGTCAGCGGCGGCAGATCTTGCACATCCCATTCCAGCGTCAGCCCGCCCACCTGCAAACGCTTGCCCAAGCGGTAGCGCATCGTCGCCAGCAAGGACACCAGGTCGTGGCCGACCGGTTCCAGCGAATCGATCACCAAGCGCAAGTCATCGACACATTCGCGCAGCACCTCGACCACCTGGTTCTGCTCCATGCTGCCCTGCTCCACCGCCACCATGGCCGACAGCAGCGACGAGCCCAGCCCATCGTGCATGTCCTGCATCAGGCGCTGGCGCTCGACCAGCAAGGACTGTTGGCGCTCGACCTCGCGCACACCGGCAAAGTGCTGGTGCAAGGCCACACTTTGCTCTTGCAAGCGCTGGATCAACACGGCATTCAAATGATCCACCTGCTCAAGCGCCCCGACATAACGGCGCTGTACGGCGTACAAAAAACTCACCACCGAAGCCAGGCAAGCGAAGGGCATCAAGTAGAGGTGGGCAGGCCAGGCCCAGCCGCTCAGCAGCGCCAAGTCATGCAGCCCGAGGATGGCGGTCAGCCCCAGGCTCAGCGCGATCACGCTCAATTCTCGGCTGCCCTCGCGCCAAGCCAGCACGGCGATGAAGAGCGTCGCCACGACGGCGGCTGCGGCGTTGCCCGAGTGCAGCAGCACCGAGTTATCCAGCAGCGGCCGCCAGAACGGCATGGCCGCCACGCTGCTGAGGCCGACCACCGCCACCAAGCTGCGCTCGAACAGCAACCATCGGCGCGGCATGAAGTGCAGGGCAAACAGAACGGTCAACAGCAAGACCCAGGACATCGACACCTGGGTCAACCAGTCGAACCAATCAAGTGCCCAGCGGCTGCGCGGCGCCTCCACAAAGTCGTGCAGATTGCGCAAGCACCACGCCACCGCCAACATCGCAAACAGCAAATAGGCCGACTCCTTGCGGCGGCGAACCCAGAGCGCCAAGGAAAAAAGGCCCAAGATCAGCAGCAGCAAGCCGGTCGCTTGCGACACCCCGATCTGCACCGCCCAACGCCACTCTTGCTTGGACAATGCATCCGCTGCCATGCCCAAGCCGGCCGGCGGGTGGGCAGCAAGCCCATGCTGTGCAAGCGGCAACGGCAACGGCAACGGCGTAACTGCGTCTTGGGTTGAACTGGAACTGGGGCTAGCGCTTTGCGGCTCCGGCAAGCGCTGCGCCAGCGCCGCTGAGGTGGTGCCAAGCCACAGCGCGGCCAGAAACAACCCCATCCACGGCCTCGACCAAGGCCATGGCCAAACCGATCGGGCATGAAAAAAGCCCGGCCGACGAGAACGAGTTCTCATCGGGCCGAGCTTTCAATGTGCCCTGATTGAAGCCAGCCCACAGCGGGGCCTGGCATCAATCGGCTTGCTTGCGCAAGAACGCGGGGATTTCGATTTCGTCCATGCCGTTCGACGACAGCGCTTCCACCTTGGCGGCCGCTGTGCGACCGTGACGCCATACGCTGGGCACGCTCATGCCGGCAAAGTCGTTGCCGCCGTGGCTGCTGCTGCCGTGGCCTGCGGCCATCGCCGTCGAAGTGGTCATGCCGAGCGACTGCGTCAGCACCGGCATATTGTCGGTACCGGTACGCAACTGCTGCGGCTGCACCACCGACAACGCCGCTTGCAGACGCGTGCGCTGCGACGACAGACCGGTCGCGATCACCGTGACGCGCAGCGCGTCGCCGAGGCTTTCGTCGTAGGCCGTGCCGTAAATGATGTGCGCTTCTTCGGAGGCGTAACGCTTGATGGCGTTCATCGCGTTGCGGGACTCGCTCAACTTGAAAGTGTTGCGATTGGCCGCGATCAGCACCAGCACGCCGCGCGCGCCGGACAGATCGATACCTTCCAACAACGGGCAAGCAACAGCCGCTTCGGCCGCCTTGGCCGCACGGTCCGGGCCGCTGGCTTGCGCCGTGCCCATCATCGCCTTGCCGGGCTCCATCATCACCGTCTTTACGTCTTCGAAGTCGACGTTGACCAGGCCCGGAATGTGAATAATGTCTGAAATGCCGCCAACGGCGTTCTTCAGCACGTCATTTGCATGCGCAAACGCTTGATCTTGGGTGACGTCGTCGCCCATCACATCGAGCAACTTGTCGTTCAACACCACGATCAGCGAGTCGACATTGGCTTCGAGCTCGGCCAAGCCGACGTCGGCAGCCTTGGAGCGGCGGCCACCTTCGAACTCGAACGGTTTGGTCACCACGCCGACGGTCAGAATGCCCATCTCTTTGGCAAGCCGAGCAATCACCGGTGCCGCACCGGTGCCCGTACCGCCACCCATGCCGGCGGTGATGAACAACATGTGCGCGCCCTGAATCGCTTCACGGATACGCGCTTCGGCTTCTTCGGCCGCCGCTTTACCCACCTCAGGTTTGGCACCAGCGCCCAAGCCTGAGCTGCCCAACTGCAACAGTTGGTTGGCTTTGGAGCGGTTCAGTGCCTGCGCATCGGTGTTCGCGCAGATGAATTCGACGCCGGTCACGCCTTGAGCAATCATGTGCTCCACCGCGTTGCCGCCACCGCCACCCACACCAATCACCTTGATTTGCGTGCCCTGGTCAAACTCTTCGATCATCTCGATCGCCATATAAATTCTCCTTGATCAATTGTGCCGTTGCTAACCGCGAAAATCTACAGGGATGACCCTCTTATTTCACCGACAGGCCTTGCTTCCTGCTAGTTTAAATCGTCTACCCTGCTGTCTGAGCCGTCTATGGGTGCTGAATAGGGCCATCTATAAAAAAATGTGTAAGTGCATGTTTGAAATGCCTCGAAAAACTAGAAATTCCCTAAAAACCAATCTTTTGCGCGCCCGAACATCGTTTTCATCGACCCCGCTTGTTGCGCTGCTTTCAAACCTCGGGTGCGTGAAAGCCTGGCCTCTTCCAACAAACCCATCACCGTGGCCGAGCGCGGATTGGCCACCATGTCCGACAAAGCACCGTGATACGTCGGATTACCCCGCCGTACCGGTTTCAGAAATATGTCCTCGGCCAGTTCCACCATACCGGGCATCACCGCCGAACCACCGGTCAGGACAATCCCCGAGGACAGCAATTCCTCGTAACCGCTTTCGCGTATGACTTGCTGCACCAACGAGAATATTTCTTCGACTCTGGGTTCGATCACACCGGCCAATGCCTGTTTTGACAACATGCGCGGCGCGCGGTCGCCCAAACCCGGCACTTCCACTTGATCGGCCGGGTCGGCCAGCAGTTGTTTGGCCACGCCGTGCTCGACCTTGATTTCCTCGGCATCCTTGGTCGGCGTGCGCAAAGCCATCGCAATATCGCTGGTGATCAAGTCGCCGGCAATCGGAATGACAGCGGTATGACGGATCGATCCGCCGGTAAAAATGGCCACATCGGTGGTACCTGCGCCGATGTCGACGATGGCTACGCCCAAATCACGTTCATC
>CANFYD010000471.1 GCA_947450745.1 Burkholderiales bacterium | reverse complement strand
GGAGCTTGGGCGGCAGAAGGATCGGCGGCTGCAAGGCGGCCGCAGCGGTCCATTTTTCACCGTCTTTTTGCCCCATAGCGGAGCTATGAAGCTTCCAATCCGGCAAAAACTGTCCTCGCTGGGGCCACCTTTCGCTTGTCGCCGCCTTCTGCCGCCCAGGCTCCTAGCTCGCCAGCAAGCTGACGCTGGGCGGCTGCAACTCGACCCGGCAGACCACGCAATCGCCGCGCTGAGTCAGGGTCAAGCTGGCGGTGCGGCGCGGCAGCAGTGCCCGTACCAAGGCCAGGCCCGAGACACCGCCCGGCACTTGGTTGAGATTGAAATCCGGCGGCAAGTGGCCCGGATTGACGATCTCGACCGCCACGCCGTCGGTGCCGCAGATCAGCGTGCAAGTGACCTCGCTGTCGCGGCTGTGTTTGATGGCGTTGGTCAACAGTTCGTTGAGGGTCAGTGCAATTGGAATCGACTCGGCTTCGGGCAGCGACCATTGCTGCGCTTGCGCCTCGGTCGGCCCCTCAACCCGGGAGCTGATGCTGCGGCCCGACATCCGCTGCACCGAGCCGATGATGGCCTCCATCACACGGTGAATCCGCAGCGGCCCGGAGCTGCCGACTTGCAGGCCGTAGACCTGGGCAATCGCATGCACCTGGCCGACGGCCTCGTTGATGACACCGGCCACTTCGGGGCGGCGGGTGGCGATCTGCTGCAACAAGCCGGCCACACCTTGCAGATTGTTCTTGATCCGGTGGTGCACCTCGCGTACCAGCAATTCGCGTTGCGCGATGGCGTCCTGAAAGCGTGCTTCCTCGGCGACGCGGTGTTCGGTCACGTCGCTGGCCACCATCAGCAATTGCTCCGGCGCGCCCGAGCTTTCGCTGCCGCTGTCGTTGCTGGTACTGGTGCCGGCCAAGCGCAGGAAGCGGGCATCCCAGACGCGCAACTGCTCGTTGCTGCCCAGCCGGTACTCGCGTTGCAACACATTGCTGGCCCCGTCGCGCAACGCCGCCTGCATGTCGCGGCGGATCATCTCGCCTTGCTCGGCGCCGAACAAATCCTCCGGGCTGGCCCCCATCAACGAGGCTTCGCTGCGCCCGGCCAGCGCGGCTGCGGCCTGGTTGATCTGCTCGACGCACAGGGTGGTCGCGTCATGCAAGCTGATGGCCAGCGGCGCGGCCTCGATGATGCGAGCCAAACTGGCTTGCGCCTGGGCGGTCTGTGCTTCGGCCTGGCGACGCCGTTCAATGTCCAGCAGCGCGTAGGTCAATAAACGGCCGGTGGCGCGGGCACCGGTGACCACCGCATTGCCGACGACCCAGAATTCACGGCCGTCGCGCGCAATCAGCCGGCACTCGAAGGTCTCGGTCTGGCCTTCGCTCAATTCGTCCAGGTATTGGGTCTGGCGGAACGGGTGATCGGAAGCCGGTGTGGCCGCAATACTCATCGGTTGACCGACAAATTCACTCAGATCGCCGCCGAACATGCGCCGCGCCGAGCGGTTCATCCACTCGATGCCGCCCCGGCCGACGGTCACGATGCCGACCAGCACCGAGTCCAGCACCGCCCGCTCGCGCTCGGTCTGCAGCATCAGCGACTGTTGCGCGGTGCGGCGGTCGTCCACGTTCACATAGGTGGCGATCTGCCCTTCATCGGGGGCGCCGGGCCGCATCACGCGCTTGCTGACCTGCATCCACAGCACCGAGCCGTCGCGCCGGCGCACGCGTCGCTCGCCACGCCAAAGTCCGTCGGTGGCCAGCGCCTGCTTGACGATGGCCTGGTCGTGTTCGTAGTCCTGCTGGCTCTCGAACAGCTCTTGGTGGGGCAAGCCGTTCAGTTCGTGGATGTGATAACCGGTCATGGCGGCCAGGGCGTCATTGGCGCGCGAGATGCGGCCGTTGAGCAAAATGGCGATGCCCACATCGGACAAGCTGAACATCAGCTCGCGGTCTTGCACCAGCGCTTCGAGCTCGGCCTGCTGCGCTTTCAGCCGGCTGATGTCGCTGATGACGGCGATGATTTCTTGGCCGCCGTCTTTGTCGGCAGCGCTGGCGCGGTCCACCACGCGGCGCAAGCTCAGCGACAGCCAGCGCGGTTGCAGCCGCTCACTGCCCACTTGCAGAAATTCGGCCTCAAAAGTGTGCAGCGTCTGCAATTGCGGCAGGGCGGCTTGTATCTTGGCTGCCAAATCGGGCAGGGCGGCAAACAACTGTGCCACCGGTGTGCCGATGGCGGGTGTTTTGGGCAGGCCCAGCATGTGCTCGAAGCCGTGGTTGCAGCGCAACAGGCGCTCGCCGCGCAAATAGGCGAGCCCCAAGCTGGCGCCGTCCATGATGGTGGTCAGTTCATGCAGCAACTGCTCGCTGCGGTTTTCTGCTTGCTGCTGGGCTGTGACATCCAGCGTGACCACCGAAGTGGTGCGCTGACCGGACGCCAATTGGCCCGGCTCCACCCGCGTCAACAGCCAGCGCCGTCCCAGTTCCGGGTGGCGCACCGCGTAGCGCACCTCGATCCGGTCGCCTTTTTTCAAGGCCCGCTGCAGTCGCTCGAACTCGGGCAGCGACGCCGCCTCGACGATGTCCCGGCCCACACCCTGCAAGCCCGCCACCGAGTTGCGCGGACCGCTGGCCGATTGCGCGCGGGTCGCGCGAGGGCGCAGCCAACCGGCGTCTTGCTGAAAAGTGGCCAAGCCGACGCCGGCGGTGTCCATCAAGGCGTCCAGTTGTTGGTGGGCCAGGTCGCGTTCTTGCTCTGCGCTGTGATCGCTCAGCACCGCGATGAAGCGCCGCGCCGCCCCGTTGACGCGGCTGAGCAGCGGCGCCAAGCGGCCTTGCAACCAGCGCAGGCGGCCGGCTGGGTCGACCAGATTGGCCTGCGTCAGCAGCGCACCGTCGGCGGCGAGTAAGCGGTCAAGCGGCCAAGCGAGCAAGGCTTGCAAGGCGGGATCGGCGTCCCCCAAGCGCACCGGCGTTTGATCAAACAGCGCGGCAAAAGCGTGGTTGTGTTGCAGCAGCAAGCCTGTTTCATCGAACAACACCATCGCCAGCGGGCTGAGCGCCAGCCACTGCTCGGCTTCGGTCGGGTCCAAGCCGGCAGCAGCTGAGGTGCTGGACGGGACGGTGCTTGGATTGCCGGCAGCGGCCGAGCCGTTCCGGGCGGACAAAATTTTGTGGCCGACCGGAGCCGCTTTGGCTCGTGGGCTGGCTTCGAGCTTGCCGTGCAGCAACCAGCGAGCCGCGTCGCCGACGAGCGGTTGCAGCGCGACCAGGGTCAGGGCGGCGCGCTGGCCATCAGCCAGCTTCAGGCTCGGTGCAGGCGGGCCGCAGCGGCCTTCTTGCAAGGCCCGGCTGGCCAAACGCAGCCAGTCACCCAGTCGGCCCCCGCGATGGGTCTGCAAGTTGTGCAAGCCTTTGGCTTGCTCCTGGCCCAGCAGTTCCAAGGCAGCGGGATTGGCCTCCAGCACGCCCAGCGCGTCGTCAAGCAGCAGCACGGGGTCGCTGACCAGATTCAGCAGGCCGCGCAGCGCGGTCAAATCATTCGGCAGGAGGGAGAGCTGATCAGACATTGAAACGGAGTTTACGGGCACGGCGCTAACGGACCGGTGCGCCGGTCACCTGAGGCACTTTCAAAGGGTGAGAACTTTTGTAGCGAGCGGCTGTCAGGCCCTGGCGCACGGAGAGCGGATGCCGGAACGTACTTTGGGTACGTGAGGATTCCGAGCATTCGGCCAACGACGCATGGCGGCTGCGCAGTAAAAAGTTCCGAG
>CANFYD010000470.1 GCA_947450745.1 Burkholderiales bacterium | reverse complement strand
CAAACACATTGCTACCCGGGGCTCGCCAAGGCCCCATCGGGATACCGCATTCCAGCGGCGTTTGCTCCAGCAGGCAGTTGGCGACCCAGCGGCCGGGGAATTCGTCGCCGGATAAATTGGCACCGCTGCCGGGTTGCAGCACCGATTTGCCGTCGCGCGTGACGCGGTTGGCAAAGGTGACAAAGTGGTTGTGCCAGGCGCTCAGCTTGCCGCCGCCGTCCAGCCCGCCGCGCAGATAGTGGAAGCCGCCGGCGCGGTAATGGTCGTGGCGGATGTCGTCTTCACGCGACCAGGTCAGCTTGACCGGTGCGTTGACGCGCTGGGCGATGGCGGCCGCTTCGACGATGAAGTCCGCGCTCAAGCGGCGCCCAAAGCCGCCGCCGCTGCGGATGATGTGGACGGTGATTTTGTCCTTGGCCACCTTCAGCGTGGACGCCACCAGGTCCTGCCCGGCGGCCGGGTTTTGTGACGGAGCCCAGATTTCGAAAGCGCCGTCGCGCCACCAGGCCGTGCAGTTCTGCGGCTCGAAGCTGGCGTGCGAGATGAAGGGATAGCTGTAGGCGGCTTCCACTGTTTTGGCAGCCGCCGCAAAGGCGGCCTTGGGGTCGCCGTCCTGGCGCAGCACGGCCGCACCGGCTTGTTTGGACAGTTTGGCGGCCTGGGCGACAAAGTCGTCCCAGCTTTCGCTCGCTACTTTGCCCTCGTCCCAGACCACTTTCAACTGCTTGCGGGCGCTGAAAGCCGCCCAAGTGGAGTCCGCCACGATGGCGACGCCGGGCATCAAGCCGCGCAGGTCGGCACCGCCCTCGATGATGAAGGCGTCATGCACACCGGGCAGCGCCTTGATGGCGGCCAGGTTGGCGCTGACCACCCGGCCGCCGAAGGCCGGGCACTTCTCGAACACCGCGTAACGCATGCCGGGCAAATTCACATCGATGCCGAACAAGGGCTTGCCGGTGACGATGGCCGGGTTGTCGACGCCGCTGATGCGGCTGCCCAGCAGCTTGTAGTCCTTGGGGTCCTTCAGCTTGACGGCTGCGGCCTCGGGCACGGCCAAGCTGGCCGCCTTGGCGACCAGTTGGCCATAGGTGAGCGACCGCTTGCTGGCGCGGTGATGCACGGCGGAATCGGCCGCCACGCATTGATCAGCCGGCACCTTCCAGGTCAGCGCGGCGGCTTGCACCAGCATCACGCGGGCGGTGGCACCGAGGCGCAAAAAGTCGTTGTAGTTGGTCGGCGTGGAACGGGAGCCGCCGGCGCTCTGGCTGCCGTAGATCGGATCCAGGTCGCCTTGCACGATCCGGACGTCTTGCCATTTCACTTCCAGCTCCTCGGCGATCACCATGGGCAGTGAGGTTTTGATGCCTTGGCCGATCTCCGGCTGCTTGGACACCAGCGTGACCACGCCTTGCGGCGAGATGCTGATGAAGGCGCTGGGCTTGAAGGCGGCACCCGCTGTGCCGGTGCTGCTGGGTTTGGCGATCAGATCCGCCGCACCGGCCCCGCTGGCGTAAAGACCCAGCCAAAGGCCGGCACCGCCGACGGCTGACTGGCGCAGAAAACCTCGGCGGGCTGGGCTGGCAACGGCCGTGATGTTGGTGTTGTTCGTGTTGTTTAGCAGCTTGTTCATGCGCTGGCCTTGGCTTGCATCTCGGCGGCACGGTGGATGCCCGCTCTGATTCGAAGGTAGGTAGCGCAGCGGCAGAGGTTACCGGCCATGGCGGCGTCGATGTCTGCATCGGTCGGGCGCGGCGTCGCTTTCAGCAGGGCGGCGGCCGTCATGATCTGGCCGGCCTGGCAGTAGCCGCATTGCGGCACATCCAGCTCGGTCCAGGCTTGTTGCAGCGGGTGGGCTCCGCCCAAACCTTCGATGGTGGTGACCTGCTGGGTGCCGACGCTGGACACCGGCGTCACGCATGATTTGGTCGGCACGCCGTTCACATGCACGGTGCAAGCCCCGCACATACCGACGCCGCAGCCGTATTTGGTGCCGGGCAACTCCAGCGTGTCCCGCAACACCCACAGCAGCGGGGTGTCGGCCGCTACTGTGACCTTGCGGGTCTGGCCATTGATAGTCAACTCGTAAGGGCTCATCGTGTCGCTCCGGTGATCAAGGGTTCAGCAGCCCCAAGCGAGTCCATTCGAGTTCAGCCGTGATGTCGGCTTGCACAGACGGGATGCTTGGCACAGTCCGTCTCAAGGTTACTTCAGCCAGGCGGCAGACTGAACATCCCGTTGATTTGACCTTTACCAGTCAGTAAAGGTTGACTCACTGCGTTCATCATGCTGGGCTTTGTAGCCCGTCCTGAAGGTTCAAGGCAGCTCTGCGCCGCGCGCGGCGACGTACAAGTCAAACCATTCTTCCCGGCTCAGGCGGACCTGCGCGGCCGCGCCGCAGGCACGGATGCGGGCCGGGTTGGCGCTGCCGATCACCGGCTGGATGCGGGCCGGGTGGCGCATCAGCCAGGCCAGCACGACGCTTTCGGGCGGGGCTCGATGCGTCTCGGCCAACTGCTGCACCAGCGCGGCGGTGCACGTCACATGCGCGGGCGCGTCGGCCGGGGCCTTGCCGCTGAAGATGCCTTGCGCCAACGGTGCCCAGGCTTGAATCTGAATGCCCGCGCGCTGGCAATGCTCCAGCGTGCCGGCCCAAGCCAAGCTGGCCGGGTGGGCCGGTGCCTGCGGGTCGTTGAAGCAAGTGCCGGCTTCAAAGGCATCCAGTTTGGCCAGGCTCAGCTCCAATTGATTGGCCACCAGCGGCGCATCCAGGGCGCTGGCCAGCCACTGCATTTGCGCGGCCTGCATATTCGACACGCCGAGCAGTCGCACCTTGCCGGCCGCGCGCAAGCGTGCAAACGCCTCGGCCACTTCGACAGGTTCCATCAGCGGGTCAGGGCGGTGCAGCAGCAGCAGGTCGATCTGCTCGGTGCCCAAGCGACGCAGGCTGGCCTCGACGCTGCGCTCGATATGACCGGCGGACAGGTCGTAGCGCTTGGGGCCGGCGGCATCGGCGAATCGGATGCCGCATTTGCTTTGCAGCAGCATGCGGTCGCGCAGCGAGGGTTGGCGCTTCAACAGCGCACCAAAGCTGGCTTCAGCCTTACCGTGGCGGTAGATGTCGGCATGGTCGAACAAGGTGATGCCGATCTCCAGCGCAGCTTCCACGGCGGCTTGAGCGTGGTCGATATCGGCCTCGCTCAGGGCTTCATTGGCATCCCAACTGCCGCCCAGGCCCATGCAGCCGTACACCAGGGGGCTGGCCAGCGGCAGGCTGTGTTGCAAGGGCAAGGTGGTTGTCATGGCGGGTTCGGCGCGAGGGCCGTGTTGAGTTGTGCAGGCTGCGCATCGTAGCGGCAGGGGGCGGGCGGCTTCCTGTCCGCGTCGGGCTCAGCCATTTTGGGTGGCGATGATTTGGTATGGTGCGTGGCGCTCACTGTTCGGCAGTGATTCCCAAACCGACCTGCAGCCCGCTTGACAGCCCTTTTGCCGATAGCCCGACGGAACCACGCGATGGATCAGACGAACAACCTGCAAGCACTCAGCGACAGCGAGCTGCATCGCTTGAGCGAATTTTTGACCTCGGTGGGGCCGCCCGCCATGCGCTTGGAGACACTGGACGGCTATTTTGTGGCCTTGATCTGCGGGCCGGACGCTGTGACGCTGAGCCAATGTCTGCCTGCGGTGCTGGGCCTGCATCACCAGTTTGCCGACCCGGCGCAGTCCAGCGATGTGCTGACGCTGCTGCAGTGCCACTGGAACTCCAT
>CANFYD010000469.1 GCA_947450745.1 Burkholderiales bacterium | reverse complement strand
GTGTCCTCGGTGCGCGCAGCACGCGGCTGCAGGCGCGCCAGCAGCTCGGGCGGGATGGCGGTGCCCACATGAGGCATGCTGATCAGCAGCGGCTGGCTGCCCTGCCTTAATTTAAAAACATCATTCATGTTCGTATCACTCCAGCGCGCACGACTTGTCGCAGCGGGTTGCGGCCAAAAAAGTAGGCCAATTCATTCGGATGCTCGATGTCCCAGACGCAGAAATCGGCGCGTTGCCCGGCCACCAACTGGCCACGGTCATGCAGGCCCAACGCCTGCGCGGCGTTCACCGTCACCCCGCGCAAGGCCTCCTCGGGCGTCAGGCGGAACAAGGTGCAGGCCATATTGAGCATCAGCAGCAGCGACAAGGTGGGCGACGTGCCGGGGTTGTGGTCGGTGGAAATGGCGATGGGCACACCGCCTGCGCGCAAGGCGTCCACCGGCGGCGCTTGAGTTTCACGCAGAAAATAATAGGCACCGGGCAACAGCACCGCCACCGTGCCGGCCGCCACCATCGCCTGCACACCGGCCAAGCTCAGGTGCTCCAGATGATCACAAGACAGGGCCTTGAACTCGCAAGCCAGTTGCGTTGCGCCCTGGTCGCTGAGCTGTTCGGCATGCAGCTTGACCGGCAGGCCCAGGGCACTCGCCGCTTCAAACACCCGCCGCGTCTGCGCCGGCGTAAAGCCAATGCCCTCGCAGAACGCGTCCACGGCATCGACCAGCCCATCGGCGTGCAGGCGCGCCATCCAGTCGCAGACGGCGCTGACGTAGTCGTCCGGCCGGCCGGTGAACTCGGGCGGCAGCGCATGGGCACCCAGAAAAGTGCTGCGCACCTCAACATCCAACTCCACTCCCAGCCGCCGCGCCACCCGCAGGCAGGCAGCCTCAGTGGCCAGGTTGAGGCCGTAGCCGGACTTGATCTCGACGGTGGTCACGCCCTCGGCCAGCAAATAGCGCAAGCGCCGTGCGGCCAACTCGAACAGCTCTGTCTCGCTGGCGGCGCGGGTGGCGGCCACGGTGGCGCGGATGCCACCGCCGGCGCGGGCGATGTCTTCGTAGGCCACGCCTTGCAAGCACTGCTCGAACTCAGCTGAGCGCTGGCCGGCGTAGACCAGGTGGGTGTGGCAATCGATCAGCCCCGGCGTCACCACCGCGCCGCCCAAATCATGCCGCTGCTCGACGTTGGCCAACAGTTCGGCCGGCAAGTCAGCGGCGGGGCCGACCCACAGCAAGCGCTCGGCCTGGCTGATCAGCGCGCCCTGCTCTATCCAACCCCAGGGTGCCGGGCCGCTCAAGCTGGCGATGCGGGCATTCGTCCACAGCACCGTCATGCCGACGCGTCCTCTGGCGTGGACAGTTCAAGCCACCAAGCCGCGCCAGCGACGGAAGCTTTGAACTCGCAGCGCTGCGCCGCTGCTGGCTCGCACCAAGCCAAGCTCATCGTCTGCAGCGTCATGGCCCGCCCGCCATGGCTGAGTTGGCCGCCTTCGGCCGTGAACAGGGCAAGAAATTTGGGCGGCCGATGGGTAGACGGCAACAAAGGCTGACCCGCCGGCTGCACCCGCAGTTGGCCGTGGCTACGCCTATGCATCAGGTTGAAATCACGCGTCATGCCGTCCAGCAAATGGCAGGCCGGCGCTTGGCCGCCGTCAAACTGGAACAGCGGATCACCGCAGCGCAGTTCGCACGCTTTGTTCACACTGCCACTGTCGTGCCCTTCGAACAAGCGCACGCCGCCGCCCTGCAACACCGCGAACCAGCGGTCGATGCCGGGGAAGGCGGAGAACGGGCCGTCGGCCTCGATGTCGGCGACGCTGACCCGCAGGACCCAATCTCCCGGATGCGGCCAAGTCAGCAACTCACGAGTCCAGCCGCAGCCGTTGCGCCAAGCCTGCGGTGCCAGGTCTTGCGCGGAAATGATGCTCCAGCTCATGCCTGAAAACTCCCTTCCAAAACATAGAGTGCGCCCGGATGGGTGAGCCGCACGGTCGTCACGGTTTGGCCGCGGCTGAAGGTGCGCCGCTTCACCACCAGACAAGGATCGCGCCGGGAGATACCCAGCCATTCGGCCTCCAGCGCCGAGGGCAACAAGGACTCGATCGTATATCGCGCCTCGGACAGTGGCGCCACTTGCAGCAGGTAATGGGTCGGCGTGGTCTGCGTGAAGTCGAGCGTCAGATAGTCGGGCGCGCAGGCCGGGTTGACCCAGCGGTCTTCCGATTGAATCGGCCGGCCATCCTCGGCATGCACGATGACGCTGTGGAACAACTCGGCCCCCACGCTCAAGCCGAAATCGGCCGCCTGCGCCGGGCTGGCGGCGGCGCGCTCCAGCAAATGGACGGTGGCCGTGTGCTGGTGGCCGCGCTGGGCAATTTCCTCCTGCACATCGCGCACAGTCAGCGTGGACGAGATGCGGTGCAACTGCGCCACAAAAGTGCCCACGCCTTGCAGCCGCACGATCAAGCCGTCCTGCGTCAACTCGCGCAGCGCCCGGCTGACCGTCATGCGGCTGACGCCGAACAACTGCACCAGCTCCGCTTCGGACGGCAGCAAATCACCGGCCACCCAGCGGCCGGCGGCAATGCCCTCGCGCAAATGATTTTTAACCTTCAGATAGTGCGGCGTCGGCGCGCTGGAGTGCTTGTCTGGCATGGCCGAATCTTACTTGACTGTACTTGTATAGACAAGTACAGTCCGCAGCATTCTGGATTACTGCAGGAGCCCACAATGTCCACGACCTCATCCAAATCACTGCCCACTGTCGCCGCATCCACGACGGCTTCCACGACGGCTTTCGCTGCGGCCTCGAACACCTACCCAGCCCAGCCCCGTGTCGTCCGCGCCCCCACCGGCACCACCTTGCACTGCAAGAGCTGGCTGACCGAGGCGGCTTACCGGATGTTGCAAAACAACCTGGACCCGGAAGTGGCCGAGGCGCCGGACAAACTGGTCGTCTACGGCGGCATCGGCAAGGCCGCCCGCAACTGGGATTGCTTCGAGGCGATCTTGCTGGCCCTGCAAGAACTGGGTGACAACGAAACGCTGCTGATTCAGTCCGGCAAGCCGGTCGGCGTGTTCCGCACCCATGCCGACGCACCGCGCGTGCTGATCGCCAACTCGAACCTGGTGCCGCACTGGGCCACCTGGGCCCATTTCAACGAGCTCGACCGCAAGGGCTTGATGATGTATGGGCAGATGACGGCCGGCTCCTGGATCTACATCGGCAGCCAGGGCATCGTGCAAGGCACGTATGAAACCTTTGCCGAAGCGGGCCGGCAACACTTTGCGACGAGCCCCTCGCTCGCTCAAAGCCGCGAGCGGTCCCCCGAGGGGACAACGCCTGGCTTGGGGCGGCCCGGCGCTCAGGCGCTCGGCGAGGGCCATTGGAATGGCCGCTGGATCCTGACCGCCGGCCTCGGCGGCATGGGCGGCGCACAGCCGCTGGCGGCCACTTTTGCTGGGGCGGTATCGCTGAACATCGAATGCCAGCAGTCGCGCATAGACTTTCGCCTGAAAACCCGCTACGTGGACGAACAAGCCGCTGACCTGGACGATGCGCTGGCCCGCATCGCCCGCTACACGGCAGAAAACAAGGCGGTGTCGATTGCGCTGCTCGGCAATGCGGCCGAGATCTTGCCGCTGCTGGCGGCCCGCTGCTTGGCCGGCACCGCCCTCAAGCCCGACCTGGTCACCGACCAGACCTCCGCCCACGACCTGATCAACGGCTATCTGCCGATCGGCTGGAGCGTCGCGCAGTGGCAGGCCGCTGCGGC
>CANFYD010000468.1 GCA_947450745.1 Burkholderiales bacterium | reverse complement strand
CGGAGATTTCGATGCTATTCAACAAGCCAGCAGCAGCGGTAAAAGGTGGGCTCATGAGTGAAGACAGACGCAAGCTCCTCGTCGGCGGTGCCGCAGCGGTGGCCGTCAGCAGCCTGAGTCCTCATGTGTGGGCCGCCGGGTCCGACAAACCCGAGAAAGAGGAAGTCCGCATCGGCTTCATCCCCTTGACCGATTGCGCCTCCGTCGTGATGGCCTCGGTGCTGGGCTTTGACAAGAAGTACGGCATCAAGATCATCCCGACCAAGGAAGCCTCCTGGGCCGGTGTGCGGGACAAGCTGGTGAATGGCGAGCTGGACATGGCGCATGCGCTGTATGGCTTGATTTACGGCGTGCACCTCGGCGTGGCCGGCCCCAAGAAAGACATGGCCGTGCTGATGACGCTGAACAACAACGGGCAGGCGATCACCTTGTCCAAGAAGCTGGCCGACAAGGGCGCGGTGGACGGGGCCTCGTTGGCCAAGTTGATGGCGGCCGAGAAGCGTGAATACACCTTCGCCCAGACCTTCCCGACCGGCACCCACGCGATGTGGCTGTACTACTGGATGGCGGCGCACGGCATCAACCCGATGAAGGACGCCAAGGTCATCACCGTGCCGCCGCCGCAAATGGTGGCGAATATGCGGGTCGGCAATATGGACGGCTTTTGCGTTGGCGAGCCCTGGGGCCACCGCGCCATCGTGGACGGCATCGGCATCACCGCCGTCACCACGCAGGACATCTGGAAAGATCACCCCGAAAAGGTGCTGGGCACCACCGGCGACTTCGCCAAGAAGTACCCGAACACCGCCCGCGCCGTCATCATGGCCGTGCTGGAAGCCAGCCGCTGGATCGACGCCGGCCTGCAGAACAAGCTGAAGATGGCCGACACCATCGCCGAAAAGTCCTACGTCAACACCAGCGTGGACGCGATCAACCAGCGCATTCTGGGCCGCTACCAGAACGGCCTGGGCAAGACCTGGGACGACGCTAACCACATGAAGTTCTTCAACGACGGCGCGGTCACCTTCCCCTACTTGAGCGACGGCATGTGGTTCCTGACCCAGCACAAGCGCTGGGGCTTGCTGAAAGATCACCCCGACTATCTGGCGGTGGCCAAGCAGATCAATCAGATCGATCTGTACAAAGAAGCGGCCGGCGCGCTGAAGATCAATGTGCCGAAGGACGCGATGCGCAGCAGCAAGCTGATCGACGGTGTGGTTTGGGATGGGCGCGAGCCCGCCAAATACGCCGATTCGTTCAAGGTCAAGGCTTAAGTCAACCGTCGCTCAGGAGCCCACCATCATGGTCAGTGCCGTATTCCATTCGCCCAGCGACCGCACGGTCGAGTTGTTGCCCGCAGCCCCTGCCGTGGCCGAAAAGCCCAGTCCGGCCAAACCGGCTGCGGCCGCCAAAGTGCGCCAACCGTATGACTGGCGGGGCCTGTGGATGCGCGTGCTGCCGCCGGTGCTGGGCATCGCCTTGCTGGTCGGCATCTGGGCCTTGTTGACCTTGAAGGGCGGCAGCTTCCCCACGCCGATGGTCACGTTCGACGCAGCGGTCAAGCTGTTCGCGGACCCGTTCTACAGCAATGGGCCGAACGATCAGGGCATTGGCTGGAACATCCTGGCCTCGCTGCAGCGGGTGGCGCTGGGCTTTGGCTTGGCCGCCGTGGTGGGCATTCCGCTGGGCTTCATCATTGGCCGCTTCGAGTTCGCCAGCCGCATGGTGTCGCCGCTGATCAGCTTGTTGAAACCGGTCTCGCCGCTGGCTTGGTTGCCGATCGGCTTGCTGGTGTTCAAGAGCGCCAACCCGGCGGCGATCTGGACGATCTTCATCTGCTCGATCTGGCCGATGGTGGTCAACACGGCGGTCGGCGTGCAGCGGGTGCCCGAGGATTAT
Organism: Burkholderiales bacterium; assembly: GCA_947450745.1. GTDB lineage: Bacteria > Pseudomonadota > Gammaproteobacteria > Burkholderiales > Burkholderiaceae_C > Paucibacter_A. Next base: position 1,877 of record CANFYD010000468.1, on the reverse strand, counting down.
CTGAACGTGGCGCGGGTGTTGAAGTTGTCCGAGTGGAAGGTCATCACCAAGATCTTGTTCCCGGCCGTGCTGCCCTATATGTTGACCGGCGTGCGTTTGTCGGTCGGCACTGCCTGGCTGGTGATCGTGGCGGCCGAGATGCTGACCGGCGGCGTCGGCATCGGCTTCTGGGTCTGGGACGAGTGGAACAACCTGAACGTGCAGCACATCATCATTGCCATCTTCGTCATCGGCATCGTCGGCCTGGCGCTGGAATGGTTGCTGATTTCAATCGCCAACCGCTTCTCTTTCGAGGACTGATCCGCCATGAGCAACGCCTTCATTCAAGTACAAGCGGCCGAGATGGTGTTTTCCAGCCGCAAGGGCCAGTTCCATGCGCTGCGCGACATCCATCTGGAAGTCCAGCGCGGCGAGTTCATCACCTTGATCGGCCATTCCGGCTGCGGCAAATCGACGCTGCTGAACCTGATCGCCGGCCTGCTCAAGCCCAGCAGTGGCGTGCTGTTGTGCGACAACCGCGAGATTCACGAGCCCGGCCCGGAGCGCGCGGTGGTGTTCCAGAACCACTCGTTGCTGCCTTGGTTGAGCTGCTTCGAGAACGTCTATCTTGGCGTGGAGTCGGTTTTTGGCCGGCGCGAGTTCAAGCCCAAGTTGATAGAGCGCACCGAAGCGGCGCTGGAGCTGGTCGGCATGAGCCACGCCAGCGCCAAGCGCCCGCAGGAAATCTCCGGCGGCATGAAGCAGCGCATCGGCATTGCCCGCGCGCTGGCGATGGAGCCCAAGGTCTTGCTGATGGACGAGCCGTTCGGCGCGCTCGATGCGCTGACCCGGGCGCGCTTGCAAGACGAGTTGCTCAAGATCGTCGCCCGCACCCAGAGCACGGTGGTGATGGTGACCCACGATGTGGACGAGGCGGTGCTGCTGTCCGACCGTGTCGTGATGATGACCAACGGCCCGGCCGCCACGATCGGCGAGATTTTGGCGGTCAATTTGCCGCGCCCGCGCAGCCGTGTCGAGTTGGCCGAAAATGCGGCCTACATCGCAGCCCGCAAGGCCGTGATCGACTTCTTGTACACGCGGCATGCGCAGGTGGAGAAGGCCGCTTGAAGACGGCCTGATGACCTCGGCGAACGGCCCGTTGTCCGCTCCCGCAGAGGTTTTCTCTGCGTCACTTTGAACTCCATGCCCCAGCCCACCGCGCAAACCGCTCCGAACTCTTCGCTCAGCAATCCACTGCCCGCCCTGCTGCTGTTGTTGCTCGCCGTCGGTGCGGGCTTGGCGGCGGCGACGCTTTATTACGCCCAGCCGATGCTCGGCGTGCTGGGTGAAGAGTTCCAGGCCAGTCCGGGTGCCATCGGCCTGGTGCCCACCTTGACGCAGCTGGGCTATGCGCTGGGCATCTTGCTGCTGGCCCCGCTGGGGGACCGGTTTGACCGCCGCCGCATCATCCTGGGCAAGGCCGGCGCGCTGGTGTTGGCCCTGCTGACGGCCGCCGCTGCGCCGTCGCTGGGCGTGCTGTTGGCGGCCAGCCTGGCGATCGGTTTGGCGGCCACGTTGGCGCAGGACATCGTGCCCGCTGCCGCCACGCTGGCCCCCGACGCGCAGCAGGGCCGCATGGTCGGCATGGTGATGACCGGCCTGCTGCTGGGCATTTTGTTGTCGCGGGTGGTCAGCGGCTTTGTGGCCGAGCATTTCGGCTGGCGCAGCATGTTTGTCGGCGCTGCCGTCAGCATCGCTGCGCTGGCCGCCGTGCTGGGCCTGCGCTTGCCGCGCTTTGTGCCCACCAGCCAGCTTGGCTATGGTGCTTTGCTCGGCTCGCTGCTGACGCTGTGGCGACGCCACAGTGCGCTGCGCCGCGCCGCCGTGGCGCAGGGCCT
>CANFYD010000467.1 GCA_947450745.1 Burkholderiales bacterium | reverse complement strand
GAAGAGCTGAATATTTTGGGCGCCACCAGCGGCGACACCGGCAGCGCGGCCGAATACGCCATGCGCGGCAAGCGCGGGGTGCGCGTGTTCATGACCTCGCCGCAGGGCCGCATGAGCCCGTTCCAGCAGGCGCAGATGTTCAGCCTGATGGACGAAAACATCGTCAACATCGCCATTGAAGGCGTGTTCGACGACTGCCAGGACATCGTCAAGGCGGTGTCCAACGACCTGGACTTCAAGCGCAAGTACAAGATCGGCACCGTCAATTCGATCAACTGGGCCCGCTTGCTGGCCCAAGTCGTTTATTACTTCGCCGGCTATTTCCAAGCAACAGCACCTGGAGCCCCCACGCGAGGGGATACCTCGCTGCCCCCCGAGGGGGCGTCTTCGTCTTGGGGCGGCCCGGCGACGAAGGCCAACACCGAGCAGGTCAGCTTCACCGTGCCGTCGGGCAATTTCGGCAATGTCTGCGCCGGCCATGTGGCGCGGATGATGGGCTTGCCGATCAAGCAGTTGGTGGTGGCCACCAACGAAAACAACGTGCTGGACGAGTTCTTCCGCAGCGGTGTCTACCGTGTGCGCACGGCGGCCGAAACACTGGAAACCTCCAGCCCGTCTATGGATATTTCCAAGGCCAGCAATTTCGAGCGCTTCGTGTTTGATCTGCTCGGTCGTGATGGCGCGCGGGTCAAGCAGCTGTTCACCGAGGTCTTGGCCGCCGAGGGCCACTTTGAAGTCAGCGCCGAGGAGCGCCAGCGCATCGCGCAATTCGGCTTTGTCTCCGGTGCCAGCAGCCATGCGGATCGGCTCGCGACCATCCGTGCTGCCTACAAGAACTACGGCGTGATGATCGACACCCACACGGCCGACGGACTGAAGGTGGCGCTGCAGCAGCGCGAAGCCGGCGTGCCCATGCTGGTGCTGGAGACCGCCTTGCCGGCCAAGTTTGCCGCCACCATCGTCGAGGCGCTGGGGCTGGAGCCACCGCGCCCGGCCGGGCTCGAGAACATCGAGGCCCTGCCCAAGCGCGTGATCGAGATGGCGGTCGATGTGCAAGCGGTGAAAGATCTGATTGCGCAGCATGTCTGAGCAAGTCTCCGGTCAACAGCGCCCTGCGCTGCAAAGCCTCGATCAAGCGCTGGCACGTTTGCTGGCGGCCGTATCGCCGCTGGCAGGGCATGACACCGTGGCGACCCAGGACGCGCTGGGCCGCGTGCTGGCGCAAGACGTCAGCTCGCTGCTCGATGTGCCGCCGGCCGACAACACCAGCATGGACGGCTACGCGCTGTTCGCCGCCGATGTCAGCAAGCCGGGCACCGTTTTGCCGGTCGCGCAGCGGGTGCCAGCCGGCACTGTGGGCGCGCTGCATCAAGCGGGCACGGCGGCACGCATTTTCACTGGGGCACAGATTCCGCTGGGTGCCGATGCGGTGGTGATGCAGGAGCAATGCGAGGCGGTCGTCGATGCCTCGGCCACTGCTGGTTTGGGCAGCGTGCGCGTCAATGCGCCGGTGCAGTCCGGCCAATGGATACGCCGGCGCGGCGAGGACGTGCAGCAGGGTGCCCTGGTCTTGCGTGCCGGCGAGCGCCTCAATGCCGCCTCGCTGGGCTTGGCGGCATCCGTCGGGGCGGCTGTTTTGCAGGTCGCGCGGCGGCCGCGTGTGGCGCTGTTCTCGACCGGCGACGAGTTGGTGATGCCGGGCGAGCCGTTGAAGCCGGGTGCCATCTACAACTCGAATCGCTACACCTTGCTGGGCCTGTTGCAAGGCTTGGGCTGTGAGGTGATCGACCTGGGCATCGTGCCCGACAAGCTGGAGGCGACCCGCGAGGCACTGCGCGCGGCGGCGGCGCAAGCCGATCTGATCATCACTTCCGGCGGCGTGTCGGTCGGCGAAGAAGACCATTTGCGGCCGGCCGTCGAGTTGGAAGGCCGGCTCGACCTGTGGCAAATCGCGATCAAGCCGGGCAAGCCCTTGGCCTTCGGCGAAGTGCGCCGAGGCGATGCACCGAACGACGGGCAGGCCTGGTTCATCGGCCTGCCCGGCAACCCGGTCTCCAGCCTGGTGACCTTTGCCTTGCTGGTGCGGCCGGTGATTCTGCGCTTGCAGGGTGCTACAGCACTTACTCCGAAGTGCTATCGCTTGCGGGCCGACTTCGACTGGCCACGGGCCGATCGGCGGCAGGAGTTCCTGCGTGTCCGCCTGAACGAGGCGGGCGGGCTGGACTTGTTCCCCAACCAAAGCTCCGGCGTGCTGACCTCCGCCCACTGGGCCGACGGCCTGCTGGACAACCCGGCATCCAACCCCATCCAGGCCGGTCAGTTGGTCAGCTTCCTGCCTTTTTCGGAGCTGCTGTCATGAAGATCCACCTGCGCTACTTTGCTTCACTGCGCGAACAGTTGGGGTCAGCTGAGACAGTGGACCTGCCCGACGGGCTGACCGTGGGCCAGTTGCGCGATCAGTTGCTGGCCCGCTCGGCGGCCTATGCCCAAGCGCTGTCGCGCGCCCGCGCCGTGCGCTGCGCGCTCAACCAGACCCTGTGCAAGGAAGATGCGCGACTCACCGACGGTGATGAGTTGGCGTTTTTCCCGCCGGTGACTGGCGGTTAAGGCTCCATAGCCTTCTGACTCAGAGCGCTTGTAGGGCGGGTCGCGACCCGCGTGCGGCCGACTGTGGCACTCGTGTCGCGCCAAGCCAGCTCCCGTTGGCACTTCACCGCCCATGCCGAATTCGCTCGCGGGTTTCGACCCGCCCTACGCAGCCGAAAGCGGCTGAATAGGGTTTGTTTTTTGATAGCGGCGCAGCTTCCTGACTCAGGGTGCGCTGCCAGTTGGTTTGGCCAGGAGTTGCCGTTCCAACTGCTGATAGATCGCCAGTCTCGGCCCGCCCAAGGTCAGCGCCTTGCGCAGCGCCTGCAAGGCCTCGTCTCGTTGACCTTGCTCCATCAGCACTTGGGCCAGGTTGTTCCAGGCATCAGCCAAGGTGGGGTCGGCTTGCGCGGCCGCGCTGTAGGCTGCCGCAGCGGCTGTTCGATCACCCAGCGCATACGAGGCGTTGCCACTGCCCATCAGCAACAGCGGCTGCGCCGGCCAGCGCTGCAGGGCGGTCGAATAGGCGCTGTGAGCGGCTTGGGGGTTGAGTCGCTCGAGTGCAGCGACGGCTGCGATCATTGATTCAGGCTCGGCGCTGGCCGGCAGTTGCGACACCGGCAGCGCCACCATGGCCCAGTACTCGCCCCGAGCCCAAGTGCGCTCGAACACCGACAGCGACATTTCCAGCTGGGCTGTCACGCCCGAGCGCAGCGTCATCATTTGGCGGGTTCGGTCAAAACCGATCACCACCGCGTAATGCCAGATCGGGTAGACGGGCAGCGAGATGTTCTGGAACACCAGCACCGGATGGCCCGCCGCCACTTCTTGCAACACCGTGGCCAGCGTGGGCGTCAACTGATAAGCGGGCAGGCCGTGGCGGCGGCTGGCCACCAACAGCTCAATTTGCAGCGAGCCCTTGCGGCCGGGCAGAAAAACTTGCGGTGCCAGTTGCTCGGGCGTCACTTTGACACCGCTCGTCTGCAACAGCGTGGCCAGCGCGGCCGGTCCGCATTCGAAATCTTCCTGGGGAAAAAAGGGCGTGCTGCTCAGCAGCACTTGGTCGGGCAGATCGGCGGGCCATTGCTGGTTCAGCCGCTGGACCTGGGGCGTGACGCAACAGGTGAGTAACAAAAGCAACAAGATCGCGCCAATAAAAAGCCCCGCCGAAGCGGGGCTTTTCACAGGGCG
>CANFYD010000466.1 GCA_947450745.1 Burkholderiales bacterium | reverse complement strand
TAGCCGATTTGCAGGCCCTTGCCCTCGGTAATCTTGCCGCCCAGCGCCTTGTGCATGCGTGCCACCGTCTTCACCACGGTCGACTTGCCCTGGCCGTTGGCACCCAGGATGCCGATGCGCTGACCGGCCAGCACCGAGCGGTTGATGCCGCGCACGATGATGTTCTGCGCGCCGTCCTCGGACTCATAGCCGCAGGCCACTTCGTCGAACATCAGCATCGGGTTGGGCAGATTCAGAGGCTCGCGGAACTCGAAGGAGAAGTCCGACGCGGCCAGCACCGGTGCCAAGCGCTCCATCCGTTCCAGCGCCTTGACCCGGCTCTGCGCCTGTTTGGCCTTGCTGGCCTTGGCCTTGAAACGGTCAATGAACTTCTGCAAATGTTCGATGCGGTCTTGCTGCTTGCCGAAGGCGGCTGCGGCCAAGACCATGCGCTCGGCCCGCATCTGCTCAAACGCGGTGTAGTTGCCGCCGTAGCGGGTCAACTTGCATTCGTCCAGATGCAGCGTGACGCGGGTGATTGCGTCGAGGAACTCGCGGTCGTGGCTGATCACCACCAGCGTGCCTTCGTAGCGCTCCAGCCAAGCTTCCAGCCACACCAGCGCATCCAAGTCCAAGTGGTTGGTCGGCTCGTCCAGCAGCATCAGGTCGGCCGGGCACATCAGCGCACGCGCGAGCTGCAGCCGCATTCGCCAACCGCCTGAAAAGCTGTTCACCGGGGCGTCGACCTGCTCGCCCTTGAAGCCCAAGCCCATCAGCAGCGCTTGCGCGCGCGGCCGGGCGTCAAACGCGCCGGCATCGCTGAGCATGGCGTGGGCGTCGGCCATCGCGTGACCGTCTTCCGCCGCTTCCGCTGCATCCAGCGCCAAGCGAGCCTTCATCAGGCGGAGGTCGCCTTCCAGCACATAGTCGGTGGCCGGCATTTCGGTCTCGGGCATGTCCTGTGCCACTTCACCGACCGTCCACTGACGCGGGATCTCGATCTCGCCCTTGTCGCTTTGCAGCCGGTCGGTCAGCAGCGCAAAGAGGCTGGACTTGCCCGCGCCGTTGCGGCCGACCAGACCGATTTTTTCGCCCGGTTGAAGGGTGACGCTGGCGTCATCGAGGACGACCTTGGTGCCGCGTCGCAGCGTAATATTGCGCAGCGTGATCATGCCGATTGCACCGAGTTCACCGACGGCAACGAGTTCAGGGCTTCTTGAGTAACTAACAACACTTGGGTCTCTCCGGCCGATGTTTCCATCCAAGCCACTTCCAGCTGCGGGAATGCAGCTTCAAAAAAATCATGCTCGTTGCCGATTTCCAGCACCAGCACGCCATGTTCATTCAGGTAATTCGGGGCTTCGGCCAACAAGCGGCGGATGAAGTCCATGCCGTCCGGCCCGCCGTCCAGGGCCAAGCCGGGCTCGGCCAGATATTCGGCCGGCAGCTTGGCCATCGAGGCGCTGTTGACGTAGGGCGGGTTGCACAGGATCAAGTCGTAGGTCTGACCTGCAACCGGCGCCAAGCCATCGCCTTGCAGCAAGCGGATGCGTGCCTCCAAGCCGTGCCGTGCGACGTTGATCTTTGCTACTTCCAGCGCGTCCGCGCTCAGATCAACGCCGTCCACGCTGACTTCGGGCCAAGCCATCGCGGCCAACACGGCCAAGCTGCCGTTGCCGGTGCACAGGTCCAGCACGCGCTGCGTGTCGCTCGACAACCAGGCGTCGATGCGCGTGTCGGCCAGCAGCTCGGCGATCAAGCTGCGCGGCACGATGGTGCGCTCGTCCACGTAAAAAGCCACGCCCTGCAGCCAGGCCTCGCCGGTCAGGTAGGCGGCCGGCTTGCGGCTGCTGATGCGCTGCGTCACCAGCGCTTCGATCTTGCTGATTTCGGCGTCGCTCAGCTCCTGCAGCTCATGCTCGTCCAGCTGGTCGAGCGGCAGACCCAAGCTCCACAGCAGCAGCCAAGCGGCTTCATCAAAGGCATTCGTTGTGCCATGGCCAAAGCCGACGCCCGCCTCGGTCAGGCGGGCGGCTTGGGCATCCAGGCAGGTCAGCAGGTTCACAGCAGCAGGTTCTCCAGGGTCAGGCGGTAGATGTTTTTCAGCGGCTCCAGGCTGTCGGCCGGCAGGTATTCGTCGATCTTGTGGATGCTGGCGTTGATCGGGCCGAACTCCATCACCTGCGGGCAGATCTTGGCGATGAAGCGGCCATCCGAGGTGCCGCCGGTGGTGGACAGCTGCGGCATCAGGCCGGTCTCGGCCTGAATCGCTGCCGTCAAGGCCGCGCTCAGCGTGCCCACCGGGGTCAGGAAGGGCTCGCCGCCGAGCGTCCAGTCGAGCGCGTATTCCAGGCCGTGGCGCGCCAGCAAGGCTTGCACCTTGGCTTTCAGGCCGGCCGGTGTCGATTCGGTGGAGAAGCGGAAGTTGAAATCCACCACCATCTCGCCCGGGATCACATTGCCCACGCCGCTGCCGGCATGGATGTTGGAGATCTGGAAGGTGGTAGCCGGGAAATAGTCATTGCCCTGATCCCACTGCAGCGCCGCCAACTCGGCCAGCGCCGGTGCCGCTTGATGCACCGGGTTGCGGGCCAATTGCGGATAGGCCACATGGCCTTGCACGCCCTTGATTTTGAGCTTGCCGCTCAAGCTGCCGCGGCGGCCGTTCTTGATCATGTCGCCGACGCGGTCCACCGAGGTCGGCTCGCCGACGATGCAGTAGTCCAGCCGTTGCCCGCGTGCTTGCAATTGCTCGCAGCAGACCCGCGTGCCGTCCAGCGCCGGGCCTTCTTCGTCGCTGGTCAGCAAAAACGCCAGGCTGCCGCAGTGGTCGGGGTGGGCGGCCACGAATTCTTCCGCTGCCACCAGCATCGCGGCCAGCGAGCCCTTCATGTCCGCTGCCCCACGGCCGTAAATGCGGCCCTCGCGGTAGCTGGGCACGAACGGGTCGCTGGTCCAGGCATCCAGGCGGCCGGGCGGCACCACATCGGTGTGGCCGGCGAACAGCAGCACCGGGGCCGCCGCACCGGCCGAGCCTTGGCGGATCGCCCATAAATTGCGGACGCGAAAATCGTCCGGCCCGCTGTCCATCCGCTGAATATCAAAGCCGAGGGCAGCCAATCGAGCGGCCAGCAAGTCTTGGCAGCCGGCGTCGTCGGGAGTGACCGAGGGCCGCGCAATCAGCGCTTCGAGGAGTGTCAAGGTGGCGCTCATGCCCGGTCAGTCTCCACGGATGTCCAGCGTGATTTCGGTAAAACTTGCTTCGTCACTGGCGGAATCTTCTTTTTTGGGCGCAGGGCGGTTGGCACCCGGCCCGTCGTTTTGCAAGCGCCAGAGCAAATTGGTCGGCGAGTCGGCGTAGGCCAAACCTTCTTCACGAGTTATCGTGCCGGCCCGTATCAGTTGGGCGAAATGCTCTTCATAGGTCTGCGAGCCTTCGGCAATGGTTTTCTCCATCGCGTCCTTGACGCCGCTGAAGTCGCCTTTTTCGATCAAGTCGGAGATCAGCGTGGTGTTCAGCAGAATCTCGATCACCGGGATGCGGCCGCCGCTGGTGGCCTTGACCAGCCGTTGCGAAACGATGGACTTCAGGCCGGCCGCCAAGTCGTTCAACAGCGCCGGGCGCGATTCCGGGGTGTAAAACGACAAAATCCGGTTCAGCGCGTGATAGCTGTTGTTGCCATGCAGCGTGGCCATCACCAAGTGGCCGGACAGAGCATAGGAGATCGCGGCCGTCATCGTCTCGCGGTCGCGAATCTCGCCGATCAAGATGCAGTCCGGCGATTGCCGCAGGGCATT
>CANFYD010000465.1 GCA_947450745.1 Burkholderiales bacterium | reverse complement strand
TCACGCCCGAGGGCTGCGCGGCGGGCTGCGACGGGTTTTGCCGATGCTCCTGCCGATACTTCTGCCGATGCTCCTGCTGCTGACCCTGCCGAGCGCCCGGGCGGCGGCCCAAGCCAGCCCCTCCGCCGTCGCCGAATGCGAGGCGCTGCCCGCGCAAGCTTGGCCTCAGCTGGAGAAGATCAGTCCCCACCTGTGGCGGGTGGCGGCCGCACGGGGGGATTCGAATGCCGACAACGGCGGGCTGGTCAGTCAGTTGCTGCTGGCCATTGATGGCGACGCGCTGTGGCTGGTGGGCAGCGGCCCGACGCCGGACTTTGCGCAAGCGCTGGCCTGCGCCGTTCGGCAAACGCTGGGCAGACCGGTGAGCGATGTGATCAACACCCGCGCGGTGCCCGAGTTGGTGATGGGCAACAGCGCTTTCCCGAACGCCCGCTTGTGGGCCCTGCCCGAGGTGATCAGCGCCATGCAAGCGCGCTGCTTGCAATGCCTGAACCGCTTGAAGGTCCGCATTGGCGCGGCTGGTGCCAGTTTGCAACCGGACATCATCCGGGTGGCCACCCAGCCGGTGCTGAGCCAGCCGCTGGGGCCATTCGAGTGGCTGGAGGTGGAGCGGGCACCCGGTGAGCGCAGCTTGGTGTTGCGCCACAACGCCGACCACTTGGTGCTGGCCCAGGGCCTGTTGTGGAGCGGTGATGTGCCGGATCTGCTGGACACGCGCAGCGAGGCGATGCTGGCCAGTTGGCAGGCTCTGCTGAAGTTTGCGGGCCCGGATGCGCTGCTGGGCGAGCAAGGCGGGTTGGCGCGCAGCAGCGATGTGCGCCAGCACCTTCGCTACGTCGAGCAGTTGCGCGCCTTGCTGTGGGCGCAAATGCAAAGTGGCCAGACCTTGATCGCCCCAGCGGCCGCTCAGGACCTGCCGGAATTTGCAGGCCTGCCCAGCTACAAGAGCCGCCACCCGCTGAATGTGCAGCGGGTGTGGGCCGAGCTGGAGGCCAAGCTGTTTGATGCCGGCAACTGAGCGGCAGTCAGGGCGTCTGGTTCCAATGCAGCTTGCGATAAATCGTGTTGCGGCTGATGCCCAACTGCTTGGACGCCGCCGAGATATTGCCGTCCGCCACCGCCAGCGCCGCCCGGATGGTTTCAATTTCGACCTGCTCCAGCGTCGGCGCGGGCAGGACAGGGCTGCTGACGGCCCCGATATTGGCGCGCTGCGCGGCCTCGGCTTGCAAGCGATAGTCGGCATCGGTCATCGGCGGGTGGGTGGGCAGCGGCGCTGCGGCTGAGGTGGCGGGCGGCAAGCCAGCCGCAGCCGCTGCCGCGAAGCCGCCTGCAGGCAGCAGCGGCGCTGCGGTCGAGGCGACGTTGGCTGCATTCGCTGTGTTCGCTGTGTTCGCTGCATGAGCCGCATCGGCCGCCGCCTGCGCGTCCTCTAAAAAGTCATCCGACAAATGCGCGCTGGTGATCAGCGCCTCGCCGGCCGACATCACCGCCGCCGTGCGCAGCACATTGGCCAACTGGCGGATATTGCCGGGCCAGGTGTAGCGCCGGAACAGCTCGGCCACTTGCGGGCAGAGCTTGGGCACATCGTGCGGTCGCTCGGACAGCAAGATGCGCTGCACGATCACGTCCAGGTCGCTGCGTTCACGCAGGGCGGGCAAGCGCACGGCCAGGCCGTTGACCCGGTAATACAGGTCTTCTCGGAAGGTCTGGCGGGCAATCATCTCGCGCAGGTTGCGGTGGGTGGCGCAAAACACCGCAATGTCCACCGAAATCGACTTGTTGCTGCCCAGCGGCGTGACGCTGCGCTCTTGCAGCACGCGCAGCAAGCGGGCTTGCAAGGCCTGCGGCATGTCGCCGATTTCATCCAGGAACAAGGTGCCACCGTTGGCTTGCAAAATGCGGCCCGCAGCGCCTTTGCGGCGGGCCCCGGTGAAGGCACCGTCTTCATAGCCGAACAGCTCGGCCTCGATCAGCGATTCCGGGATAGACGCGCAATTGACCGCCACAAACGGTTGACGCGCCCGCTTCGAGTCCAGGTGCACCGCCCGCGCCAGCAGCTCTTTGCCGGTGCCGGTCTCGCCCAGAATCAGCAGCGGAATGTCGCGGTCCAGGATGCGCTGGATCTTTTGCACCAGCACATCGACTTGCGCATCTCCGGTACGCAGGTATTGCAGGCCGGAACGCTTGACCGTGGGGCTTGCAGTGGGGCTGGCGCTGGCGTTGTTGTTGGAGTTGTTGTTGCCGCCAGCGCTGGCCCCGGCCCGCGTCGCCAGCAACTCGATCGGCTCGATCAGACCGGCCCTGGCGGACGCTTCGGAAGCCCCCGTCGCCCCAGACGCTAGGGAGGCCTCGGCCGCCGCAGCAGAGTCCGATGCCGATGCAGGCAACCCGGCACTGCTGAACGGTGCCGGGTCGCTGGCGTCCAGCAGCCCCAGCCCAGCCACCACCGGCCGCGACGGCCAATCAAACTTGGCGCTGACATAAAAAGCCTGGCCATTCGGCAAGCTCAAGTGCATCGGTGCCGACAGCGGCATGCGGAAATGGTCGTAGACCGCAGCCGTCGACGTGCCCAGCAAGCTGCCCAGCGTTTGCGCCCGCAGCGCCGCACCGCTCAGGCCGAGCTGATCCAGCGCGCCCCGATTGGCACCAAGCAATTTGCCGTCCGGCCCGACCACCAGAATGCCCTCCAGCAGGGTGCCGATGAACTCGGCCCGGCTGTGGAAATGCAGGCGCAAACGGTTGTTGTAGTCGTCTGACAACCAGTGGTTTTCGATCATGCGGGCCGACATCCGCACCAGCCCCATCGTGTGCTGGTGGTAGCTGCGGTAGTCGCCGGTCACGTCCAGCACACCCAGCATATTGCCGCGCGGATCGAAAATCGGCGAGGCCGAGCAAGTCAAAAAGCTGTTGGCATGGATGAAATGCTCGGGGCCGTGCACCAGCGTCGGCGCGCCTTCGAACAGCGCCGTGCCGATCGCGTTGGTGCCCTTGGAATGCTCGGCCCAGTTGGCACCCGGTGCCAGCGCCACCTTGTCGGCCCGCTGCAAAAAATCGTCGTCGCCGACCGAATGCAGGATGGTGCCGGCAGCGTCGGTCAGCACGATCATGCTTTCGGTGTTGACGATCTGCTCGAACAACATGTGCATGACCGGTGCCGCATGCAAATAGAGCCGCTGATTGCGCTCACGCGCTTGCTTCAGGTCGCTGCGCACCATCGGCTCGATGTCGGCCATCTCGCTGCGCGTCAGACCCAGTCCGGCGCTGCGCTGGTGCGAGCGCTGGATGAACTCGGTGCGTGGCAACACGGCCGCTGCGGTTTCGCCAAGATCGCGCTTTGAAGTCGTCATGATGGCTGTGTCCTTTGGCTGCCAGGCAGCCTGTCTCTTTGTTGTCTTTTTGCCCTGCCGCGCCCAAGTCCGTCACCTCGATCGCTGCACTTGTCATCTTGCTGCGCTGCGGCCGACTTGCGGTCGGCGGTCCGCTCATCGCCCTTGAGGTTCGCGGCCGTGCATCTTGCGCCTAGCGCTTGTGCCTGTCCATGGAGCATTCCCGATGTGGTTTTGTGTCACTTTGGAGCAAGCAAATATGGCATGGAGATTGCGAACGATCAGCCCAAACACAGTGAACCCACCTAGCCAGCCCGTCAACGGAGACATCGAATGCACACCCACCCCAACCAAGCCGCCACCGCGCCCCACCCTGCGCCGGTTCGCCAAACCCGTCGCCTGTCGCCTTTGGCACGTCGTCTGACCGCTTTTTCGGCTGTTATTGCACTGTCAGCCAGCCTG
>CANFYD010000464.1 GCA_947450745.1 Burkholderiales bacterium | reverse complement strand
TCCACCGGCCTGCCCCAGGGCCAGCACCAGCAGCGGGCGGGTTTGCTCCAGTGCGAGCCGCAACTCGGCCAGCGCCGCGCCAAACACGCAGGGCAGCAGGCGTGCGGCTACCGTGGCGCCTCCTATGAGCTGCCCGTCCAGCGCGCGTGCCAGCTCCCAGGACGGGTTGATGCTCGCGCCGCCAAACGGCTCGAAGCCGGTCAACAAAATCGTGGTTTTCAATGCTTTCTCCTGGGTCTGCCGACGGTTCGCGGCAGCAGCCTGCCCGCCCGACCACACAATGTGCCACTGAATTGAACCTCAACCGCCGCGCTGATCGGCCGAGCGCGGCGCTGCGGATCACCCTAACATGACAGTTACGAGTCGCTCGCCTGCTGCGCCGAGCACTCGGATGACTTCCGGAGAATTGCATGCCCGACCTGTCCACGCCGTTGAACTGGCCCCACGCTGAACCTGCCAACGCCAATGCCAATGCCAACGCGCCTGTCACGTTCGAGTTGAACCCGGCCGAGGGCTTCGCTTGGCCGACACCGCCCTATGCGGCCTACCCAAGCCCGCAGTTGCAAGACACCCCGGAGCCGTGCGAGGTGCTGGGCCTCAACAACAGCCGCGGCCAGGGCATGATGATTTTGATGCTGCCGCAGGACCGCACGGCGCAGCTGAACCTGCCGCCGGCCCGCAGTGCGATGGCCTTGAAGTTCAGCCAGTTCCGGGCCTTGAAGTTGCTGCGTCCGCTGCCGGCGGCAGCGCGCGCCGAGAACCCGGAGGACGACCCCTTCCAGACGGACATCCGGCCGCGCTGCGAGTTCAAACTGGCCTTTGTCGGCGGCGGCGAGTTGAAGGGCATCAGCATCGGGCATTGCCAAGACGAGCTGGGGCTGTTCCTGTTCCCGCCGGTCAGCGCCAGCGACGATTCGGTGCTGCGCATCTTCGTGCCGCGCGAGGTGCTGGCCCATTTTGAAATCGGCCAGCGCATCGGCGACCTGCTGGTGCAGGACAAAGCCTGCAGCGCCGAAGCGGTGGAAGCCGCCGCCAGCGAACAACTGAGCTTGCGCGCGCGCCGCGTCGGCGACATCTTGATGACCCAGCACATCGTCAGCGCCGAGCAATTGATGCAGGCCATCGACCAACAAGCGCGCATGCCGATGGTGCGCATTGGCGAAGCCTTGCTGGCCCTGGACCTGATCTCGCAGCAGCAACTGGAGCACGCGCTGGCGCTGCAGCGCGAGGACAGATCAGTGCCCTTGGGCGAAATGCTGGTACGCAAGGGCCTGGTGACGCGCCAAGCACTGCAATCGGCGCTGGCACGCAAGATGGGTTATCCGATGGTGGACGTCGAGAACTTCGCCGTCGAGCCCGCCGCCCTCAACAAGCTGCCGTTTGCGGTGGCCAAGCGCTTGCAAGTGCTGCCGCTGCTGCTGCGCGACGGCCGGCTGATCGTGGCGATGGAGGACCCGACCCGACGCGACGCGCTGGACGAAGTCGAGTTCATCACGCAGCTGAAGGTGACGCCCGCGCTGACCAAGCTCGATTCGCTGCAATTCGCCATTCCTACGGCCTACGAGCGCTTTGGCGGTGATGCGGTCGCCCGCAGCGACCTCAGCATGCTCCCCCTGCAAATCGATTTTTCGCTCGACAAGTCGGACAAACTGATGGAAACGCTGGAGCGCGAAGGGCAGGAACGCAGCGCCCGCGAGGAAGACCAGCCGCTGGAGCAGAGCGACAACTCGCTGGTGCGTTTGATCAACACCATGATCATCGAAGCGCATGGGCAGGGCGTGTCCGACATCCACATCGAAACCTACCCGGGCACCGAAAAGCTGAAGATCCGCTTCCGCCGCGACGGCATGTTGCAGCCCTATCTGGAGTTGCCCAACACCTACCGCAACGCGATGATCGCGCGCATCAAGATCATGTGCGACCTGGACATCTCCGAGCGCCGCAAGCCGCAGGACGGCAAGATCAACTTTTCGCGCTACTCACCGCAACACAAACTGGAGCTACGGGTTGCCACCATCCCGACCCACAGCGGGCTCGAAGACGTGGTGATGCGGCTGCTGTCTTCGTCCCGCCCGATTGCGCTGGACAAGCTGGGGCTGACCGCCGACAACCTGAGCCAGCTCAAGTCCGCCATCAGCCGGCCCTACGGCCTGGTGCTGTGCGTGGGGCCAACCGGCTCCGGCAAAACGACCACCCTGCATTCGGCGCTTGCCGAAATCAACAAACCGCACCGCAAGATCTGGACCGCCGAGGACCCGATCGAGATCACCCAGACCGGCTTGCGCCAGGTGCAGGTCAACCCCAAGATCGACTGGACCTTTGCCAAGGCCTTGCGGGCTTTTCTGCGCGCCGACCCGGACGTCATCATGGTGGGCGAGATCCGCGATGAAGAAACGGCCGAGATTGCCGTCGAGGCCTCGCTGACCGGCCACTTGGTGATGTCCACCCTGCACACCAACAGCGCGGCCGAGACGGTGACCCGCTTGCTCGACATGGGCATGGACCCGTTCAACTTTGCCGACTCGCTGCTGGCCGTGCTGGCGCAGCGACTGGTGCGCCGGCTGTGCCTGAATTGCCGTACCAACCGCTCGATGACCGAGACCGAACAGGCCGAACTGCTGGCCGACTATCTGCATGTGTTTGCGCCCGCACAGCGCCCGCCCGGCGACGCGGTGCTGGACGGCTGGCTGGCGCGCTTTGGCCAAAACGGCAAGTTGCAGCATTTCCACAGCCCTGGCTGCGAATCCTGCGACCGCAGCGGGTTCAAGGGCCGAGCCGGCCTGCATGAGCTGCTGACGGTCAGCAAAACCCAGCGCGAATTGATACAAGCGGGCAGCCGCGCCGAACTGCTGTTCCAGACCGCTTTGGGCGAGGGCATGAAGTCGCTGCGCCAGGACGGCATCCTGAAAGTGCTGCAAGGCGTGACCACCGTGGGCGAAGTTCGCGCCACCAGCAATTCGTAGCTGGGGCAATCTGGGCCTGAGCCTGGGTCAGCGCTGCCCCAAGCCCGCCAGTCAGCACCGAGCCCGCCTCAGGTGTTTCGCCTACGCCGCCTCAGGTGTTGGGCCGATGTACGCCAAAGCTTAAAAACCATTAAGATTGGGGATGGTAAAAATATTAAAAATGCATCCAGTCGCTGCTGGGTTCGTATGTGAACGGGGCTGCTGCCCATATTTGCGCCTGCGCACGCAGCCGGGGCAGCTTGGGCTATGAAGTCCCATCAAGGTGAGATTGCCGATGTTTCGGGCCGCCCGCCAAGGTTGCGCCTGGGTGAGGTGCTGGTGGCGCAACAGCTGATCTCGGAAGAGCAGCTGGAGCAGACCCTGAGCCTGCAACGCGGCAGCGGCAAAAAGCTCGGCCGCTTGCTGGTCGAGGGTGGACTGATCTCCGACGAAGCGCTGACCCATGTGCTGGCGCGGCAGCTGCGCTTGCCTTTTGTCAACCTGAATACCTTTCCGCTGAAGACTCCGTTGGTGCGCTTGCTGCCAGAATCGGTGGCGCGCCGA
This sequence comes from Burkholderiales bacterium, assembly GCA_947450745.1. GTDB lineage: Bacteria > Pseudomonadota > Gammaproteobacteria > Burkholderiales > Burkholderiaceae_C > Paucibacter_A. Next base: position 284 of record CANFYD010000464.1, on the reverse strand, counting down.
TACCGAGCGCTGGTGCTCGAAGAGCGCGACGGCAACTTGCTGGTGGCGCTGGCCGACCCGCTGGATCTGGCCGCCTTCGACGAACTGACGCGTGTGCTGAAGCGCCGCATCAGCTTGGCGGTGGTGACGGAAACCCAGCTGCCGCAAGCGTTTGACCGCCATTACCGGCGCAGCGAAGAAATCAATGTGCTGGCGCGCGCGCTGGAACGAGACATCGGCGACGAGGTCGATTTCGGCACTCTGCAAGCGGCGGTCGGCCAGGAGGGCGCGCCAGTCGTGCAGTT
>CANFYD010000463.1 GCA_947450745.1 Burkholderiales bacterium | reverse complement strand
TCGTCACCGAGCGTGTGGTGCGCTCGAACAGCCTCGCACCCACTTGCTCTTCCAGCTCCTTGACTAGCATGCTCATGCCCGATGGAGACAGCGAAATCTGCTCGGCGGCCTTGGCAAAGCTCTGCGTTCGACACACTTCAAGGAACGCAAGCAACTGACGGCTGCCGACATTGATCAGTTTGCGTGACGAGTTCATCAGAATCATTCGTTTGATCAATTGCTGGGGGCGGTCTCTAATTGTGATTCATCGCATCGGAGAAACGCGACATGAACCAAAGAGACAAATTCCTGCTGCAATCGGCGCCCCGTCGGCGCATCGTTTTAGGAGCGCTCGCCGCCATGGCCGCTTCTGGAGCCTCGGCCCAGAGCACTCCCGCCTCGGGGCCCATACGGCTTGTTGTGCCGTTCACACCGGGCACCGGCATCGACATGGTGGCGCGGCAAATATCTCCGCCCCTCGGCGAGCGTCTGGGCCGCCCCTTCTTTGTCGACAACAAGGCGGGTGCGTCCGGAAACATCGGTACGGCCGAGGTGGTGCGCGCTGCGCCCGACGGCAACACCCTGCTCGTCAGCGTCAATACGCTGGTGATGAACCCCGCGCTCTACCCCAAGATCGGCTTCGATCCCCTCACCGACCTCACGCCGATCAGCCTGACGAGCCGAGGGCAGTTGCTCTTGGTGGCGAACACGGCCACCGGCATCGACTCGCTGGCGGCGCTGATCGCGCGTGCCAAAGCGCGCCCGGGCTTGCTGAATTACGGCTCACCTGGCGCGGGGACCCCGCACCACCTGGCCATGGAGTTGCTCAAGAACCGCGCCAACATCTCGCTGACCAACATTGCCTACCGAGGCACCGGCCCGGCACTGACCGACCTGCTGGGCGGGCAGATCGAAGTGATGTTCCTGCCCATCCATGTGGCGCTGCAGCACGTGAAGTCGGGCCACTTGAAAGCGCTGGCGATCAGCTCGAATACGCCGAGCCCCTTGCTCCCGGCTGTGCCGCCGCTCAGCTCCTTGAACCTCGGCGACCTCAATGTCGACATGTGGTACGGCGTACTCGGCCCTGCCAACCTGCCGCGCGCCTTTGTCGACCGACTCAACAAGGAGCTCGGCGACATCTTGAAGCAACCGTCCATTGCTACCGCCTTCGAGACCCAAGGGATGACGCCCGCCCACAGCACGCCGGAAGCCTTCAAGCAATTGATGGTTGCCGACGCCAAGCGCTGGGCCGACCTGATCAAGGCCCAGCGGATCACTTTTGAATAGAAAGACCATTAGATGAGTAAGCAACAAACAGCCGTCAAATCCCTGGACACTGCCGTCGATACAGATGTCGACGTTGTAATCGTCGGCGGCGGACCGGTCGGCATGGGGCTGGCCATCGAGCTGGGCCAGCGCGGGGTGCGCTGCCTGGTGGTCGAGCGCTATCCACAACCCCAACCGATTCCGCGTGGGCAGAACCTGACTCAGCGAACGATGGAGCACTTCCATTTCTGGGGTGCCGAGAAAGAGTTGCGACAGGCCCGCACCATTCCACCGGAATACGGCATCGGCGGGCTGACCACCTACGGCACGCTGCTCGGCCCCTATTCCTATGATTGGCTGCAACGCGAGTTGGTGAAACCCTACTACTACACCGCCAACGAGCGACTGCCGCAATACGCGACCGAAGCCGTCCTGCGTCGCCGTGCAGCTCAGCTCGAATCGGTTGAGTGCTTGTTCGGTTGGGGTGAAGAATCGTTGACGCAAGATGCCACCGGCGTGACGGTCGAGATTGCTGAGCGCAAGGGCAGCGGCCGTCGCAGTGTTCGCGCGACCTATGTCGTCGGCTGCGATGGCGCACGCTCAAACGTGCGAGAGCAAGCCGGTATTACACAGACGCGCTCGGATCACGACCGCTTGATGGTGTTGCTCGTCTTCAAGTCGCCCGAACTTCACGAGCTTCTGAAGCGCTACCCCGGCAAGTCCTTTTACAACGTGCTTCACCCCGAACTGAAGGGCTACTGGAAGTTCTTCGGCCGAGTCGACCTTGGCAACACCTGGTTCTTTCATGCGCCTGTGCCTTCTGGAACGACCGAGAGCAATTTCGATTTCAAGGCTTACGTAGAACAAGCCGTCGGCGCAGAGTTCGACATGGAGTTCGAGCACATCGGCTTCTGGGACCTGCGCTTTGCCATCGCGAACGACTACAGCGCCGGCCGCGTGTTCATCGCTGGAGACGCCGCCCACAGCCACCCGCCCTACGGCGGCTACGGAGTCAACTCAGGCCTTGAAGATGCTCGCAATCTGGGCTGGAAGCTGGCAGCCACTCTGCAAGGCTGGGGCGGTGAGGCGCTGCTCGATTCCTACGATAAGGAGCGTCGTCCAGTGTTCGCCTCGACGATCGACGATTTCATCGCCAAATCGATCGAGAACGATCGCCTGTTTCTCGATGAATTCGACCCGGCGCTGGACCGCTCGGCTTTCGAAGGAGCTTGGCAGGACAGAGCGCAAGGTGCTGTCGGAGAAGTCCATGCCTTCGAGCCAAACTACGAAGGCTCGCCGGTCGTCTGGCATGGCGGTGACAGTGACGGTGCCGGTAGCAAGGCTCCCAGTGCCGTTGGGTCGCATCGCTTCAACGCCAGGAGCGGTCACCATCTGGCCCCCGCCATGCTGTCGTCCGGCAAGAACGTGTATGAAGTCATGAGCGGCGGCTTTGTCTTGCTGGCTCTCGATGCACAAAGCGATGCCGTGCAGGCGTTCCGAAACGCAGCACATGCTTTGCTGGTACCGCTGACAGTGATCGAGGACAAGATGTCAGGCCAACTAGCGCGCTATGAAGCTCAACTGATTCTGATCAGACCAGACCAGTTCGTCGCATGGGTCGGTCACGAAGCTGGTCTGTCGCTGGTCACTGCAGACCAAGTCATCAGGTGGGCTCGGGGAGACTCCATCTAAAGGGCGGAAAGTTGGCGCGCGTCTCCGGCCAGCATGCCTCCGACGCGAACCGTCAATCACTGCGTCTGCCTTGCCCCCGCCGATCCTTCTGCCGTGCAGGCTCCAGGTTAAATTTCGCCAATGAAGAAGCGAACCCCTCGCTCTAGGTTGGGCGTGGCTAAAGACTTGCGGCCTTTGCCTACACATCGAAGGTGCGCACCTGTGCCGAGATGAATGGCTTCTCTGCGCAAGCCGGTCAACTCGGAGAGGCGCAAGCCGGTCTGGATCGCGAGTAGCAGCAATGTGTGATCACGGTGGCCGATCCACGTGGCGCGATCGGGCGCAGCAAGGACTGCTTCGATCTCGGAGCGTGTCAGAAAATTCACTTCACGCTGGTCGTGTCGCTGGCTCGGTATTGCGAGCACGCGCTGGATAAGGGCGCTGTGAGCCCGCTCCTCGAAGGACACGAAGCGGAAGAAGGGGCGGACGGCGGACGGCGGTCAGGCGCAGGTTGCGTGTCGTGACGCCGGCGCCGCGCTTCATCTCGCTGTCGGTTAAAAACGCGCCGATGAAAGGCGCGTCCAGTTCGTCGAGGGTCAGGGCAGAGGGGTCTTTGCGAAGCGTCTCCTTTGCAAATTTGAGCAGCAACCTGAACATGTCTCTGTAGGAGGCGAGCGTATTGGAGCTCACGTTTTGCTGACGGATAAGCCGCTCGGTAAAGTAGCGCTCGACGAGCGGGGCGAGGTTGCAACCGGCGGGCTTCATGGTTGACTCTCCCACCGTCGATCGAGCCGCTGCGCCGCCTCTTGCATCAGCTCTGGGCACGCCGAGAGGTACCAGTAGGTGTCCCGCACGCAGGTGTGGCCAAGATAGGTGGACAGCGA
>CANFYD010000462.1 GCA_947450745.1 Burkholderiales bacterium | reverse complement strand
GTGCCGATCTTGTCCTGTGTCTGAGTGTCGAAGTCGCTGGCCTCGTGGCGCTCCAGCAACTGGCTGGCCGGGTCACCAAAGGCCCGGTTGACCATGCGGCCGCGCTTGACGGCTGGACGCTCGGCGATTTGCTGGGCCCAGCGCTGCACATTCAAATAGCTTTCAACCTGCAAGAACTCAGCGGCGTCGTAGAGGTGGCCCAGGGCCAGCGCGCCGTACCAGGACCAGACCGCCATGTCGGCAATCGTGTAGTCGTTGCCGGCCAGATAGGGGCTGTCGGCCAAGCGGCGATCCAGCACGTCAAGTTGGCGCTTGACCTCCATGGCGAAGCGGTCGATCGGATATTCGAATTTGCTTGGCGCGTAGGCGTAGAAATGACCAAAGCCGCCGCCCAGATAGGGTGCGCTGCCCATCTGCCAGAACAGCCAAGCCATGCATTCGGCGCGGCCGGCGGCATCGGTCGGTATGAACGCGCCAAACTTTTCCGCCAGATACAGCAGGATGGCACCCGACTCGAACACCCGGATCGGCTCCGGCCCGCTGCGGTCCAGCAAGGCCGGGATTTTGGAGTTGGGGTTGACGCCGACAAAGCCGCTGCCGAACTGGTCGCCCTTGTTGATGCGGATCAACCAAGCGTCGTACTCGGCCCCGCTGTGGCCCAGTGCCAGCAGTTCTTCCAACATCACCGTGACCTTGACGCCGTTCGGCGTGGCCAGCGAATAGAGCTGCAGCGGATGGCGACCGACCGGCAACACCTGGTCATGCGTGGCCCCGGCAATGGGACGGTTGATGCTGGCGAATTGCCCGCCGTTTTGCTTGTCCCAGGTCCAGATCTTGGGCGGTGTGTAGGTGGCGGCTGAATCGGTCATGGGGTGAGTCCTGAGTTTGAGTGTGGTGACGCAACGACGGGGTGCGCCCTTACAACTGAAAGCACTTTAAGGGAAATGCCGAATCAGTACCGTCGGCAGGCCTTGGCGCCTGGGCACGGCGCGCACCACCGGGCCCCGCTCTCTTGAATCTGCTCGGTACTTGCTGTCTCCTGTTGTATGCGACTGCCCCACTGCGGGGGCTGGTCTATCCGCTGATGGCCAAATAGTTCTCAGAGGGTGAGAACTTTTGTAGCGAGCGGCTGTCAGGCTAGGCTGAGGCCGGGCACAAGCAGTCCTGAGGACTGCTTGTGCCTACCGAAGGACAGGGCCTCTGGCCCTGGCGGATGGGGCGCGGATGTCGGAACGTACTCCAGGTACGTGAGGATTCCGAGTACCCAGCCAACGACGCATGGCGGCCGCGTAGTAAAAAGCTCTCACCCTCTCAGCCGGCCTTGAGCCGATTGCAGACGGCGGCGGTGACCTCGGCGGTGGTGGCACTGCCGCCCAGATCGGCGGTGTGCAGCGCCGGGTTGGCGGTGACTTCTTCAATAGCGGCCATCAGGCGTGCGGCCGCTTCGATTTCGCCCAGATGTTCAAGCAGCATCACGACCGACCAGAAGGTGCCGACCGGATTGGCCAAGCCCTTGCCCATGATGTCGAAGGCCGAGCCATGGATAGGCTCGAACATCGAGGGGTAGCGGCGTTCGGGGTCGATATTGCCCGTCGGCGCGATGCCCAGGCTGCCGGCCAAGGCGGCGGCCAAGTCGCTGAGGATGTCGGCATGCAGATTGGTGGCGACAAGGGTGTCCAGGGTGGCGGGCTTGTTGACCATGCGGGCGGTGGCAGCATCGACCAGCTCCTTGCCCCAGGTGACATCCGGAAACTCCTTCGATATTTGCAACGCGATTTCGTCCCACATCACCATCGCGTGGCGCTGGGCGTTGCTCTTGGTGATGACCGTCAGCAGCTTGCGGGGGCGCGACTGCGCCAGTTTGAAAGCGAAGCGCATGATGCGCTCCACCCCGGCACGGGTCATCATCGACACATCGGTGGCGGCTTCGATCGGGTGGCCCTGGTGAACGCGACCGCCGACGCCGGAGTATTCGCCTTCCGAGTTCTCCCTCACGATGACCCAGTCCAGATCCTGCGCCCGGCAGCGCTTCAGCGGCGCGTCAATACCGGGCAGGATGCGGGTCGGGCGCACATTGGCGTATTGATCGAAGCCCTGGCAGATCTTCAAACGCAGGCCCCAGAGCGTGATGTGGTCAGGAATATCTGGATCGCCAGCGGAGCCGAACAGAATTGCATGCTTGTCGCGCAGCGCGTCGAGGCCATCGGCGGGCATCATTTCACCGTGCTTGCGATACCAGTCGCCGCCCCAGCCGAAGTTCTCGAACTCGAAGCGCAAGGCGCTACTTGCTGCTGCCAAGGCCTCCAGCACTTGTTGGCCGGCATGCACAACTTCCTTGCCAATGCCGTCACCGGGTATGGTGGCTATGCGGTAAGTCTTCATGGGTGTCTCCGGCGGTACAGGTCATGGATGGATGTGTTGTCTATCGTCCTGTCCAATGTAGGAAATGAAACGCCTCCGGTCGCGCCGCTAAAGTGAATCCATTGTTTACCTGAGCTCAACAATCAAGCCGCTATGTCCACTGCAATTCAACCGGCCGATCTGGGCTTTTTCTCTGCCTTGGCAAGTGCCGGCAGTCTCAGTGCAGCCGCCAGAGAACTGCGCATCACGACGCCCGCCGTCAGCAAGCATCTGGCATTGATGGAGTCGCGGGTGGGCGTTTCCCTGGTCAACCGGACGACCCGGCGCATGAGCCTGACGCCCGAAGGCGAGCTCTACCTGGCGCACGCCCGGCGCATCATCGGTGAGATCAACACGATGGAGGAACTGCTCGGCGTGTCGAAGGAGACGCCCAAGGGCTTGCTGCGCGTCAATGCGACGCTGGGCTTTGGCCGCAGTCATATCGCCCCACTGATCTCCCGTTTCGTGCGTGAGCACCACCAAGTCGAAGTGCAGTTGCAACTGTCGGTCAACCCGCCGGCGCTTACCGACGATTCTTTCGATGTCTGCATTCGCTTCGGCCTACCGCCGGATGCCCGCGTCGTCGCCCGACACATCGCGCCGAACCGCCGCTTGCTCTGCGCCTCGCCCGCCTACTTGGCCGCGCATGGCATTCCGCAGCTGCCCAGCGATCTGACCCAGCACAACTGCATCGGCATTCGCCAGGGCGAGGAAGCCTATGGCCTGTGGCGTCTGTCCAGCGGGTCTGGCCAGGCGGCCAGCGTCGAGTCCATCAAGACGCGCGGCAACCTGACCACCAACGACGGCGAGATCGCCGTCAACTGGGCGCTCGACGGTCACGGCATCCTGATGCGCGCCGAGTGGGATATCCAACGTCACTTGGAAAGCGGCCGCTTGGTGCAGGTCTTGCCGCAGTTCTACACCCCTGACGCCGACATCCACGCGGTCTACCCGCAGCGCCACCCACTGCCGGTTCGGGTGCGAGCTTTCGTCGATTTCATTGCACGGTCGTTCACTCGCGCTGAACACTTGCCCTTGCCAGCCGCTGAGACCCCACCGTGAAAACGCCCGCACTGGCCATCATCGTTCCCGTCTTGAACGAAGCGCCCACGCTGGCGGCGCGACTGGCCGAGCTGCGGCACTTCACTGCGCGGGGCGTGCAAGTGGTGGTGGTGGACGGCGGCAGCGAAGACGCGACGCTGGCGATTACTCGGCAATTCACCGCCGCGAGCCATGAGACAAGTCACAACGCCCTGACCCTGCAAGCTCCGCGAGGCCGGGCAGCGCAGATGAACGCGGGCGCGGCGGCTTGCAGCGCGACGGTCTTGCTGTTCCTGCACGCCGACACGGTGTTGCCGGAAGATGCTGATCTGTTGGTGCTGGCCGCTTGCCACGGCCGCC
>CANFYD010000461.1 GCA_947450745.1 Burkholderiales bacterium | reverse complement strand
CGGTTGTCGACATAGCCGTCGATGCCGGACTCGCCGAGCTGGCCGGTGCCGGGCGAGTCGATCTCCACCGTCACGCCGTTCGGGGTGCGGATGCGTGTCCACAGCACGGGAATGCGCACCGTGCCCGGGCGGACCGAGGCAATCCGGCATTCCCCGTCGATGTGCGAGCCGCGCTCGATCAGCAGCACGCGGCCGTCCTCGCTGAAGACATGGCGTTGCACCCGGCAGCCGACCAGGCCTGAACTGGCGCTGATCAGCTTGGTCTTCAGTGCGCAGGTGAAGGCCGTGCCCTTGGGCAAGATGAGGCTGCGGTTGCCCAGCATCGAGGCAGATACGCGAGCGGTAGCCGAGCCTTGCAGTTGGCCGCCGAAGAGTCCGCCGCCGATCCCTGACATGGGTGAGCCCGCAGCCGTTGGTCCGGTAAGCGGTAGCGAGCCGAACGGATTGGTGCCCGTTGTCTGTCCGGTCGCTTGTCCGGTCGCCTGCGCCGTGCGCTGGGTCAAGTCCGCCAGCAGGCCCTGCAGCTGATGCTGGTAGTCCTGCAGATTGCGCGTGGTCGCGGCGAGGGGATCGACGAGGTCCGGCTGGACTTGTTCCGCTGCTGTGGACGATGGGTCGGACCGGCGGGCCACTGCGGCTTGGTTCAAGGCGCTTGTGGCCGGTCGCGTGGACACCAGCAGCACCGGTGCATCCTCGGGCAGGCTGGGCTTGACGCCACCGCTGCTGTTGCCTGTGCCGCTCAAACCTTGGCCGGTACGCCGCACGCCGATCGGTTCGGCGGATTCCTCGGCTGCCGGCAGCAGGGCCGGGATGCGCGGCGGCGCTGCAGCCGCATGGGCCGCATTGGCCACGGCGACCGTGGGCGTGGGCGTGGACGTTGTTGGCATATCGAGCTTGCGGGGCTCGACGGAGGCCGCCGTTGGCCGACCGCTGACACGCTCGGATTCGCCTGCGTCGGCCTTCTTGCCGCTCGACGCGAAGCGCTGGATCGAGAACGCCGACACGGCCACCAGCGAGAGAATCAGCAAGCCCACCGCCAGCAGGCCCTTCGTCGACAGCGTGCTGCTGGGTCGCGCGGCGACGTCGGGTATGCCGGGCTCACCGGGCAGCGGCGACATCGTGTTGCTGCCGCCTCCTGCGGCTTGGTCGTGTTCGTGGTCAGCGCCCAGCGCTTGGCGCCTGTCGGGATGTTCAGTCATGGCTGGGCTCCCTTGCCGGTATGTGCGTCGCAGGCATCGCCTTGAGGCTGCGCTGCACGCCGGGTACGGTCGTGCCCCCGCCGGGCGGCAGGCCGTCCAGATCGAAGGACTCGTTCCAGAGGCCCACCACGGCCGAGCCGGCGCGCAGCATCAGCCGGCGGCTCACCCGGTCGGCGACCAGCAGGTCCTCTTCCATGCGGGTGTTCACCAGTGTTTCGCTGCCGTCGCCCAGCACCTGGAACACGGCCGGCAAGGGGGCGTTGCCGGGGAAGCGGAAGTAGGTGAAGCGACCGTCATCGAAGACCAGTGTCGGCATGATGTCGGCGGAGCCGCTGCCCTCGGCCACCGAGTAGTTCGAGTTCAGCACCTGTGCCTTGGCTTGCAGGCGCTCGGCGATCACTTGTTGCGACGATGGCGGCGATGGCAGAGATGGGAGGAGCGGTAATTCAGGCAAAGCGATCCCTGTTGCCGCGTCCTGCATGGCAAGCTGCGCCGGCAGCGCCTTGCGGGCCAGCGGGGCCTTGACCACCAGCCGATACACCGGCAGCTTGGGGTCGGCATCCGCCAGCACCACAAAGCGGAACGAGTGCGTGCGCCGGTCGGTGACGACGGCCAGGTTGTTCGGCGCGCTGGCCGTGCTCTTGGCTTTGACGAACAGATGGCGTCCGCCCGGTTGTGCGGCGATGCACCAGGCCGCTTCAGCCTTGGCGCAGTCGCCTCCCAGGCCGGCGGCGACTTCCGTGATCGCTTCGTCCGTATCGAGCACGACGAGGGTCACCAGGCCGCGTTTGACCGGTATTGTCACCACGGCACCCGGGTCGTACAGCACCTCGCGCAGGCGCGGGTCAGGGGGCTGGCTTGTTGGCACCGTATTTGGCGCTGCTGTTGCCCCAAGCAGGGCAGCGAGCAGCCAGAGGCCGACCAAGACTTTGCCGTTCATGGCCGAGCTCCCGGTGCAGCAGTGTTGATCTCGGGGTCTGACCGATAGGCCAGCACGACGAAGCCGAACGGGTTCTCCAGCCGGTCGCCCTCCTTGGCCAGCACCTTCGGCTGGTACTGAAAAACGATGCTGGCGACATGCCGCGTGGCCACCTCGGGCAGATTGCGGTCGGTGAGCCGCACCAGCTTGTCGTAGGTGACGGTGGCTTCGCCTCGGTTTCCTGAGCGGCCGGCGGCAGCCAGGCGCACGCCGACGATGTTGATGCGCCAGTCCTCCGCCGCACCGAGTCGTTTCTGCAAGGCGGTGTCGCCCTCGAATTGCCGGTTGTAGTCGGCAAAGACGCTCGGCACCGCCATGCGCGCGACTTGGTCGAAGTCGCGCTGCAGGAACATCCAGCTGTAACCCTCGCGCGCCCGTACGAAGGTGGCCAGGTTGTGCTTGTCCAGCGCTTCAAGCGGCGGGATGGTCTCGACGCTGAGCCGCTGCTGGATCGTTGCCTCGCCGGTGACGCGATCGACCACGATGGGGACCTCGACCACGCGGCGCAGCGGCCCCTGCACAAACACCGCCGCGATGCCAATCAGGCCAAGAGACAGCCCGGCGACGGCGACCGACCAGGCCCGGCGCTCCGAACGCTCGAACATCAGCGCTCGGTCGATTTCCCAGGCGCGATTGGCAGCGTGCATAGCTGCCGGCGCGGTCGGCGCATTAGGCGCATCAGATTCGGCCTGCGAGCGATCAGCGTTGCGTTCAACCAATGCAGCGGCGCTGCCGCGTGTCCCTAGGGCGTTCATGGCTTGCTTTCGTTTGGCGTTTGGCGTTCAGGGCAGGTAGTCGGCAATCCTGCCGGTGCGGCCCAGCATCTGGTACTGGCGCTCCTTGTCGCGCGAGCGGGCGATGCGCTCCTCGCTGTCGGCCATGCCTTGCAGCATTTGCACTTGCGACGCCTCGTGCGCGAGCAGCGCGTTCTCGGCACCGATGCGCGCCTGAATCTCCTGCACCGACTTCTGATCCGTCGTGGCGTTGATCTGTTCCATCAGCGCGCTGATCTGCGTGAGCCTGCCGGCAGCAGCCCGCATGGCGTCCTGCAGCAAACCCTTGTGCTGGTAAGGCTGAGCCAGCGCGGCTTGGCAACGGGTGCGGGCAGCGCCGGCCAGATCCATGCAGTTGTAGACCATGCCCGTGTCGCGCAGCGACTTGGCCGTCCCGCTCAAGCCCGAATAGCCCGAGCTGTTGACCGCGTTGAGGGCGGCGTAGGCCTCGGCCGGCACGTAGTTGCGCAGTCGCGGATCATTGAACACGTTGCCGAGGTTTCGGCTGCCATTGAGGCTGTTGAGCTGGTTTTGCAGCTGGGTGATCTGCTGCACCTGGTTGTTGATCTTGGTGATGTCGTTGGCCAACTGCTGGAGGGTCTGCAGCAGATTGGCGTTGTCGTAGACCGGGATGCCCTGGGCCTGGGTTTGTGGCGAGCCGAAGGCCGTTGCCAGTGCGCACATCGTCGCGGCGACCTTGAGGTGGTGAATGAGGTAGTGAATCATCTGACGCTCCTCGTCGAGTTGACGGACAAGTGCTAAGCCCGGCCACGCAGGGCGGCGAGCTTGTAGGCGGCGGTGCGGACGGTGCCCTGGCCCGATCGAGTCATCTGCGCGGCACCTGCGGCCATGGCCCCT
>CANFYD010000460.1 GCA_947450745.1 Burkholderiales bacterium | reverse complement strand
TGGCCGCAGCCGGCGACCGCCGCCGCCTGCTCGACGCCTTCGGCATCATGGTGCTGCCCGCGCCGTTGGGCGAGTTTGAGCACAACGCCGCCCTGCACCTGATCGACAGCCGGGGGCGGCTGCTGCACATCGTCGATTACGACAGCCCGGCTCGTGCGCTGGATCTGGCACTGTTGCTGGCGCGGCGGCCACCGGGATGAGGTCCTGGCAGCGCTTCACGCCGATTGCTGCGGTGGCGCTGACCGTGCTGGCGGCCGCTTTGTCCGTGCCGCCGCTGCGCCGCCTGATCGAGCAAAGCATGGTCTGGCACATGGTGGTGCAGATGCCGCTGCTGGCGCTGGGCGGCTGGCTGCTGATGAGCGCGGCCCAGCGCCAGCAACGCTCGTCCTTGTCGGCTTGGCCGACCCGCTTGGGCCACTGGAACCGCTACGGCCTGACCGGCTTCATCGCCGCCCTGATGGTGTTTGCCTACTGGATGCTGCCGCTGACGCTGGACCGGGCGGTGGTGCTGCCCACGGCGGACGCGCTGAAGGTCATCAGCCTGCTGGCCGCGGGCGCGCTGCTGCGCCATTCCTTCACCCATTCGCCGGCCGTGCTGCAACTGTTTTTCATGGGCAGCGCCGTGCCGATGGCGATGTGGCTGGGCAGCTACTTTGCAACCACCGACCTGCGCTTGTGCAACGCCTATTCGCTGCAAAGCCAGGTCAACACCGGCTGGGGCCTGGCGGCACTGGCCGGGGCACTCGGTGCGCTCTGGCTGCTCGGCGTGGTGCGCGACATGGTGCGCGACGGGCAAGGCCAGCACGACTGGTTCAGTACATGACTCCTCACTCACGCGCACATACTTGTTTATCCGTCCACGCCCCTCATTCAACCCACCCACTGAGCCGCCATCGCCATGAGCCAAGCCCCTGCCGCCCCACCGTTCGCTGACCCCGCAGCCACCTGGAACCAACGCTTTGCGTCGGACGATTACCACTTTGGCACCGCGCCCAACACCTGGCTGAGCGAGCAAGCGCATGTCTGGCAGCCGGGCAGCCGGGTGCTGTGCGTGGCCGACGGCGAAGGCCGCAACAGCGTCTGGCTGGCCGCCCAAGGTTTGAGCGTTGATGCGTTCGACATTGCCGACGCTGGCGTGGCCAAGGCGCAGCGCCTGGCCGCCGCGCAGGGTGTGACGGTCAACTACGCCACCGCCGATTGCGACGCCCATGACTGGCAGCTTGCGGCTTATGACGGCGTAGCCGCGATCTTTGTGCAGTTTGCCGACCCGGCGATGCGCCAGCGTCTGTTCGCCCACATCATCGCCAGCCTGAAACCCGGCGGCACCCTGCTGCTGCTGGGCTACACGCCCAAACAGCTCGACTACCGCACCGGCGGCCCGCCGTTCGTTTCCCACCTGTACACGGCCGACTTGCTGCGCGAGGCGTTTGCCGAGCTGGAGATTCTGGCCCTGCATGAATACGAGGCCGAGATCAGGGAGGGAAGCGGCCACAGCGGTAATTCCGCACTGATCGGACTGGTGGCCAGGCGGCTTTAAACATTGCCTTAATCACTGAACCTTACGATTTGGATATGCCCCGCACAGTTTTCCATCGCTCGCTAGCGGCAAGCCGCAGCGCATCTTCCGTGACTCTTGTGACCGCCGCGTCATGCCGGTTAGGCATTCAGAAAGGTGCGGACGGGGGTGCCAAGGCCGACCCGCACCCACTGCCGCGCCATGCTTGAATTCTTCGCGGCCGGCGACAAAATCGCGGCGCTGGAAGCAGCGCTGGATCACGCCAGCGCTGCCGGCAAGCAGGCCGAGAAACACGCCGAGAAACAAGCCGACGAAGCGGGCGCCCTGCTGGCCCTGGCTTGGCAACTGCGCCAGCGCGACACCCCGCGCGCGCTGCGGCTGGCACAGTCAGCAGAAGAATTGCTGACCGCGGCTGGAACTGCCGCATCGGCTCAGTCGGCCCAAACTGCGGCCAAAACAACGCCCGAAACTGCAGCTGAGCGACGCCGCCACGCGGCGCGGCTGCAGCTGATTCGCGGCGAGGCGCAGTGGCTGGGCGCCCGACTGGACGCCGCCCTGCAACTGGCACAGTTTGCTTTGGCTGAATTTGCCGGGCTGGGGGACCGCGCCGGCTGTGCCGACGCTCATTGGTTGCTGGCGATGCTGGCCATTGACCAAGGCGATTGGCCCGGCAAGGACCGCGCGCTGGAGGCCATGGCCGCTGCCGCCGACGGCCTTGACCCGGTTCGGGCAGCCGCCGCCCAAGCCGCGCAGGCTTACTTTGCGGTCTTTCGCGAGCGGGCCAGCGCCGAGGCACGCTGGGGCCAGCAATTTGCACTGGGCAAGAGCGGGCTGGACCCGGCTGCGGCTTGCTGGGCCGAGGACTTCTTGGCGGTCTGTGCCCACCACGCCAGCGATTTCGTGCCCGCCATTCGGCACTTCATCGACGCCCACACGCTGGCCTTGGTGAGCGGCCAACTGCGGCGCGCCGTCATCGCGGCCACCAACACCGGCGACGCCCTCAATCACCTGAACGATTACCAGGGCGCGTTGGAATGGATGGAACGCGGGCTGGCCCTGGCACGCCAGACCGGCTGGCCGGGGGCTATGGGCGTGGCGCTGCTGCAAACCGCCCACACCTTGCGCCTGCTGAACCGGCTGGACGCCAGCCGCGACCTGTTGAACGAAGCGCTGGCGCTGATGGCACCGCTGGCGGCGACGCGCAACTACGCCTACGCCTTGTGGCATTTGAGCGAGGTCGAGCTGGCGGCCCAAAGCTACCCCCGCGCGCTGGAGGTGTGTCAGGCTCTGGCCTTGCGTGCCGACGCGCTGCAACAAGCCGATCTGCAATCGTCCGCGCGCAGCGGTCAGGCCCGCGCCCTGCTGGCCCTCGGCCGGCCGCAAGAGGCGCTGGCTGCCGCCGAGGCCGCCCACCGCTTTGGCAGCGGCGCGGCCAATCTGCAAATCGCCGCGTTGCGGGTGATGGCGGAGATCCACTCTGGCCATCGGCTGGCTGCACCGCCCGATCTCAACGCACCCAGCGTCACGCTCCACTATCTGCGGCAAGCCTTGACACTGGCCGCCGGCATCGAGCAGCTGATCATGCCGTGCGACTTGTTGGAGGCTGCGGCGAGCGAATATGCCCGCCTCGGGGACTTCCAACAGGCCTACGCGTTCAGCCTGCAAGCCCGGCTTTCACGCCAAACATCGCACAGCCAGGAGGCCAGCAACCGCGCCATCGCCATGCAGGTGACCTTTGAAACGGACCGTGCACGCGCCGACGCCGATCACCAACGCGGGCTGGCTTGCGCCCAAGCCGAGCGCCTCGAAACGCTCGAACAGCTCGGCACCGCCGGCCGTGAAATTACCCGTCACCTTGACCCGTCCGCCATCTTTGCTGCGCTGGACCAGCAAGTGCACACGCTGCTCGACGCCGCAGCGCTGGTGATCTACCGGGTGTCGGCAGACGGGCTGAGCCTGGACAGCGTCTTTGGTGAGTTCGGTGATAGGGCCTGCCTGCCGATGCAGCGCCGCAGTTGCTTGCTCAACGATACGGCCAGCCACGTCGCCCGCTGCGCCCGTGAAGCGCGGACGATCAATGCCAGCATCGAACCCGGCAACGCCCCTACAGGCGGCCAGGCTCTGCTCAGCCTGCTGTGCGCCCCGCTGCTGCTGGCCGAACGTCTGCTCGGCGTGATGGCCGTGCAGTCCAGCGCGCCGCTGGCTTATTCGGAGCGTGAAGTGGCCCTCTTTCGCTCGCTCTGCGCCTACGCGGCGATCGCCCTGGCCAACGCCGATGCACAAGCGCAACTGGTCG
>CANFYD010000459.1 GCA_947450745.1 Burkholderiales bacterium | reverse complement strand
GCCCATGCGCAAGACATCGCCGAGCGCTTTGATGTGCGCGGGCTGGAAGGCCAGGGCCTGGCCACGCTGGCTCGCAGCCTGTCCGGCGGCAATATGCAAAAAATGATTCTGGGCCGGGCGCTGACCGGCGACCCGGCTGTTGACGTGACAGGCAACCGGGCGCCCCGGCTGATCGTGGCCGATCAGCCGACCTGGGGGCTGGACGTCGGCGCAGTGGCTTATGTGCATCAGCAATTGCTGGACGCCTGCGCAGCCGGTGCGGCGCTGCTGCTGATTTCTGAAGACCTGGACGAAATCTTCGCGCTGGCCGACCACATCGCGGTGCTGCATCAAGGCCATTTGAGCCCGGCCCGGCCGCGCGCCGACTGGACGCTGGCCAGCATCGGCCTGGCGATGGCGGGTTCTGAGGAGCGCCCTGTCAGGGATGAACTTCATGCGACTTGAAAAGCGCAGCACCCCGTCCAACGCCTGGCGGCTGGGCGCGCCGCTGCTGGCGCTGGCCATCACCTTGCTGCTCGGCTCGGCCCTGGTGGCCTGGGCCGGTGCGCCGGTCGGGCGGGCCTATGCCCTGCTGCTGGAGGGCGGCTTTGGCTCGCGCTTCGCCTGGAGCGAGACGCTGACCCGCGCCACGCCCTTGATCCTGACCGGCCTGGCCGCCACCGTCGCCTTCAAGGCGCGGCTCTACAACATCGGCGCCGAAGGGCAGCTCTATCTCGGTGCGCTGGCCGCTGTGGCGGTGGGCGGAAGTGGCGGCGACGTTGTTGGCGGTTTCGGGCTGCCGAGCTGGGCGCTTTTCCCCGCCATGATGTCGGCGGCCGCGCTGGCCGGGGCGCTGCTCTTGCTGGGGCCGGCGCTGCTGAAGAGTCGGCTCGGTGTCGATGAGGTGGTCACCACCTTGCTGCTGAATTTCATCGTGCTGCTGTTTGTCTCCTGGATGCTGGACGGGCCGATGAAAGACCCGGCCGCGATGGGCTGGCCGCAAAGCGTGGCGCTGCCGGACGAGCTGCAACTGGGCAAGTTGATCGAGCGCAGCCGCGTCCACACCGGCCTGCTGTGGGCGGTGGGTGCGGCGCTGCTGCTGTGGGCGCTGTTCAAGTTCAGCCTGACCGGCTTCGAGATCCGGGCGGTGGGCGCGCAGCCGCAGGCGGCCGCCTTTGCCGGCATGCCGGTGGCCTGGGTCAGCCTGAAGGTGGCGCTGCTGTCCGGTGCGCTGGCGGGCCTGGCCGGTGCGATCGAGGTGGCGGGCCGCACCAGTTATGTGACGCTGGACATGAGCCCCGGCTATGGCTACAGCGGCATCGTCATCGCGATGCTGGCCGCGCTGAACCCGCTCGGCGTGCTGCTGGCGGCCGTCTTTGTGGCCGGCCTGCTGGTCGGGGCGGACAGCATGAGCCGCGCGGTCGGCGTGCCCACCTACATCGCCGAGGTCATCAACGCCACCGCCTTGCTGGCCATGCTGGTCAGCAGCCTGTTGATCAATTACCGGCTGCGTTGGGGCAGGGCCGGGAGGGCCGCCTGATGGGCGCTGAACTGTTCGAGCTGCTGAGTGCGCCGGCCTTCTGGATTGCGGTGCTGCGCATTGCCACGCCGCTGATCCTGGGCACGCTGGGCGTGCTGCTGTGCGAACGGGCGGGGGTGTTGAACCTGGGCATCGAAGGCATCATGGTGGCGGGAGCCTTCACCGGCTGGCTGACGGTTTACCAGGGCGGCGGGCTGTGGACCGGCGTGCTGGTGGCGGCGCTGGTCGGCGGGCTGTTGGGTTTGCTGCATGGCTGGCTGACGGTGGTGTTGAACTTGTCCCAGCATGTCGCCGGCCTGGGGCTGACGCTGCTGGCCACCAGCTTGGCCAGCTTTGCTTACCGAGTCAGCTTCCCGCGCGTAGAAAGCCCGCCGACGATAGCGCCGTTCGGCGCGATGACTTGGTTGCCGCTGCCCATCCTGAACGCGCAAACCCCACTGACGCTGCTGGCTTTGCTGCTGGTGCCGGTGCTGGCTTATGGGCTGAACCGCACGCCGCTGGGGCTGGCCGTGCGCATGGTGGGGGACAGCCCGGCGGCGGTCGAGGCGCAGGGCTTGTCGGTTGTTCGGCTGCGGCTCGGGGCGGTGGTGGCGGGCTCGGCGCTGATGGGTGTGGCCGGGGCATTTCTGACGCTGGCCGCCTTCAACGCCTTCTATTTCAATATGGTCAACGGCCGTGGCTGGGTCTGCGTGGCGCTGGTCGTGTTTGCCTCCTGGCGGCCGGCCAAGGCCTTGCTGGGCGCGCTGTTGTTCGCCTTTTTTGACGCGCTGCAACTGCGCTTGCAGCAGTCCAGTGGCAGCGCCGATGGCTGGGTCTTGCCCTACCAGCTCTATTTGATGCTGCCCTATCTGCTGTCCATCGTGGCCCTGATCGTGATGGCCCGGCGCGCAACCTATCCTCAAGCCCTGATGAAACCCTATCGCAAAGGAGAGCGCTGATGCTGCTGCGCCAAGTCAATCTGCCCGACGGCCGCGAGGGCCAGGACGTGCTCGTGCAAGCCGGTCGCATCGCCGCCATCGGCCCCCAGTTGCCCGTGCCCGAGGGTATCGAGATCATCGACGGCCAGGGCTGTTTGCTCAGCCCGCCGTTTGTCGATGTGCATTTCCACCTCGACGCCACGCTCAGCTACGGCTTGCCGCGCGTCAATGCCAGCGGCACCTTGCTGGAAGGCATCGCGCTGTGGGGCGAGCTCAAACCGCAATTGACGCAGGACGCGCTGGTCGAACGGGCGCTGAGCTATTGCGACTGGGCGGTGGCCAAGGGCTTGCTGGCGATCCGCTCGCATGTGGATGTCTGCGACCCGCGTTTGCTGGCGGTCGAGGCCTTGCTGCATGTGAAGGAAAGGGTCAAGCCTTACCTGGATCTGCAGTTGGTGGCCTTCCCGCAGGACGGCGTGCTGCGCTCAGCCGGCGCGCTGGAGAACTTGCAACGCGCGCTGGACATGGGCGTCGATGTGGTCGGCGGCATTCCGCATTTCGAGCGCACTTACGAGCAGGGCACGCAGAGCGTCAAGCTGCTGTGCGAGCTGGCCGCCGAGCGCGGTTTGCCGGTCGATATGCATTGCGACGAGAGCGACGACCCGCAGTCCCGCCATGTCGAAACCCTCGCCTTCGAGACCCAGCGGCTCGGGCTGCAGGGGCGTGTCACCGGTTCGCACCTGACCTCGATGCACTCGATGGACAACTATTACGCCTCCAAGCTGATCGCGCTGATGGCCGAGGCGCAGCTGCATGCGGTGGCCAACCCGCTGATCAACATCACGCTGCAGGGGCGGCACGACAGCTACCCGAAGCGGCGCGGCATGACGCGCGTGCCCGAGCTGATGGCGGCCGGCATCAACGTCGGCTTTGGTCACGACTGCGTGCTCGACCCCTGGTACTCGATGGGCAGCGCCGACATGCTGGAAGTTGCCAGCATGGGCTTGCATGTGGCGCAAATGACCTCGCAAGCCGGCATGCAGGCCTGCTTCGACGCGGTCACCGTCAACAGCGCCTGGCTGCTGGGTTTACCCGACTACGGCCTGGCCGTGGGCAAGTCGGCCGACTTCGTGCTGCTGCAAGCACGCAACCCCGCCGAGGCGCTGCGCTTGCGGGCGCAGCGGCTGCTGGTGGTGCGCCGGGGTCAGGTCTTGAGTCGCTGTGCGCCCGCCACCGCGCACTTGAACTTGCCCGGCCGACCCGAGCAAATCGATTGGCGTTTGGCTCGCTGACCGCACTTGTCTGCCCCAGAACGCTGCCTTTGTACAGGCGGCGGCACAACAAAGCCTTGGCTAGAATGCGGCCAACAGGGGTACGGG
>CANFYD010000458.1 GCA_947450745.1 Burkholderiales bacterium | reverse complement strand
GGTGGCCCCCAAATTCAGCTGGGTCGACCTGAATAAAGTGGTGCGTGACCCGGCCCTGATCAACAAGGTGAAAAACGCCCGCGGCGTGTTCTTCACCGGCGGCTCGCAAGAGCGCATCGTCGATGTGCTGATGCCCGGCGGGCGCAGCACACCGATGCTCGACGCGATCTGGGACGTCTACCGCCGCGGCGGTGTGGTGGCCGGCACCTCGGCCGGTGCCGCCATCATGAGCACGGTGATGTTCCGTGACGCGCCCAGCGTCATCAACATCATGAAAGGCAAATGGATGGACGGCAAACAGATCGACCGCGGCCTGGGCTTTGTCGGCCCGGACTTGTTTGTCGATCAGCACTTCCTGAAGCGTGGCCGCTTCGGCCGCATGATCCCGCTGATGATGGCCAAGGGCTACAAGCTGGGCTTGGGCGTGGACGAGAACTCCGCCGCCATCATCCACGGCGACGATATTGAACTGATCGGCGGCAAGGGCGCGCTGATGGTGGACTTGAACGACGTGAAGACCGACCCGACGATGGGGGCCTTCAATCTGACCAATGCGCGGCTGACCTACCTCGACCACGGCGACCACTACCAGGTCAAGACCCGTGTGACCACGCCGTCGGCCTTGAAGCTGCGTGGCGAAAAGCTCGACCCCACAGCGGCCGATTTCAAGCCTTACTACACCGAGGAGCTGTTCCACCTCGACATGCTGGGCGACTCCACCATCTCCAACTCGATGAACTACCTGATCGACAGCAAGCTGCCCGAAGTGCGCGGCCTGACCTTCGACGTGATCCCGAAAGAGGGCGATCCGGTGGCCGATCTGGGCTTTTTGTTCCGCGTCTACAAAGGCCCGGGCAGCATCGGCTGGAGCACCGACGAGATGGGCCCGGAGGAGTACACGGTGATCAACCTGTACTTGGACATCACTCCCGTGCGCATGCCGCAGCCGATCTACAAGGCCTGGCCCATCGCCGACCGCCTGAACGCTCCAGCGGTGGAGCGCGCCGGCTCTAAATAAGTTCGGTGCCCGCTGTCGGTTTGAATCGACCAGCGGAAAATAAAAAAGGGACGCCGCGTTGGATAGCGGCGTCCCTTTTTTTGAGGCCTGGCTTGGCCTTAGCCCTGCTCAGCCAAACGCTCCGTCAGCGTGGCGACCTCAGCCTTCAGCGCGGCGTTTTCGGTCGTCAACTCGGCCACGCGGGTTTGCAACAGCTTCAATTGCGCCTCGCGGTTGCGCAGATTGACGTCGGCCTCGGTCTCTTCACCACTCCCTTCGGCCGACTCTTCCTTGCCTTCTTTGCTGCGGCTGCCGGCTTTGCCCTCGCGCGCCCGCTTGGCGGCTTGTTGCAGCTCCTTCTTGCCGCCGGCCACCGCAGCGATCTGCTCTTCTTGCGTCAGCCCGGACACGGCGGCGGCGGCGTTGATGGAAATCGTGCCGGCCTTGACCGCTTCAACCAATTCCGGCGCGGCGCTTTTTTGGATTTTCTCGATCTGCACCACGGTGGCGCTGCTGATGCGGGCCGCCTTGGCAATCGATTCGCGGCTGTTCAGCCGCTCAGTCGGGGGCAGGGCGGCCAAGTCGGCCGCCGAGCCCGAAGTGGCCGGCAGATCTTGGGCAAATTCGGCACCGGTGGCCGACCCGGCCTCAGCCAACTGGCTGATGGCCGCGCGCGCTTTGGCTGCGACGATGTCCTTTTTGCGCAAGGCCAGCACGCCGCGCTGGAAGTCGGACACGCTGCGCCGGCCCAGATGCTGGTCGATCATCCACAGATGCACGTCGTCGAGCGTCTTGAAATGGGTGTTCTGCACCGTCTGGAAGGCGATGCCGTGCTGCTGGCAGATGCCGTAGCGGTTGTGGCCGTCGATCAGCACATCGCCCCACAGCACCAGCGCGTCGCGGCAGCCTTCGGTGAGGATGCTGCGTTCCAGCGCCTGATGTTCCTCCGGGGTCAGCGGGTCGATATAAGCACGCAGTTCGTCGTTGACCGTGATGTTCATTGAGTTTGGCTTTGGGGCAGGTGAAACAGGGGAGTGATTTTAAACGCTGGCACCAGGGTCACTGGTCCGGCCCGAGCTGCAGGCTTGCCGTCGCCGATCCCACTCACCCCGTCATGAACTGCCGTCTGGTCACCGCCATCCGCAGTTCATCGCCTCGCACTGGCAAGGGATAGCCGCTGCCCAGATACTGGCGAGCTACAAACGCTTTTCAAGGGCGAGGGGAGCTGAAGAAAATGTTGCGCAAGACTGATTTTGCTGTCCGGCCCGGCCGGCCTGTCCTGTTGGCTTTGCCACTGGCGCTGGCCTTGACTCTGACGCTGGCCCTTTCCGCCGGGCCAGCGTCAGCCAGCGAGGTCGTCAACCTGGCTCGCTTGGTGCTGACCGGCAAGTGGCTCAGTGCCGAGCAGCGCGACCGGGTGGCATCAGCCCGTCAGGCCGCCGACAACCCATCCGCAGCGTCCGTTGCCAGCCCCACCGGCACGGCCAGCCCGCCGCTGCAACTGGCGTTGCAGCCCCGTCATGGGGGCGCTGCCTTGTAAGACCCGACCCGCTGTTCTGTGGAGCTGACTTCAGGGCGGCGACAATCTGACCACCATGCCCAGACTCATCCATTTAGCGCTCCAGACCACCGCCCCAGCAGTGCCCAATGTTGCAAATATCGAAGGCAAACTCAAAAGCCCGCCCCAGCCAGCCGAGCGCTTTGCGCTGCGGGTGGCGGCCAGCGCTATCGACGGCTTGGGCGTGTTTGCCGCCGAGGCGATACCGGCGAGGCGCAAGATTGGCGAGTTGCGGGGTGAATCGATCTCGGTGCGCGAAGCTCATCAGCGCGCCAAGGGCAGGGCACGCATTCACATCGTGACGGTGTCCGAAACCCGCGCAGTCGATGCCACCGACTCGCCCGACTTGCTGCGTATGGTCAACCACGCTTGCAGCCCGAACGCGCTGCTGCGCATCAGCCAGGGCCGGGTCGAGTTCTACGCACTGCGCGACATTGCCCCCGGCGAGGAAATCAGCTGCGATTACGGCGAGAGCCACCACCAAGGCCGGCTCACCTGCCGCTGCGGCGCAGCGAACTGCGCGGGCAAGCTGTAGGGGGGAGGCGAGCTCTGCTCCCTATTCCCGCACGGGCACCGGCACCGCATGCCGCCATGCGCTGGCCGAGCGCGACACGGGCGTCACAGTCGGCCACACGCGGGTCGCGACCCGCCCTACAGCAGGTCGAACAAACGTCCCGCCGGGCTGATCCCGCGAGCCCTTACGACAACAACTGACCGGCGCTGGGCTGGAGCCAGAACAAGCGCAGATCCTGGGCCGAGAACAGCGCGTCGTCGAGCAGCACGTCCTGGTCGATGTCCTCGTCTTCTTCGTAGGATTCGGCGATGTAGGCTTCGCGCTGCTCGCCCGGCGGCATGGCCACGGCGGCGATGGCGGTCAGCATGGTGTCCAGCATCTGGCCCTGCTCGCTGTCGCTGTCGTTCACATACCAGGCCAGCTCGTTGTCCTGCACCGCTTGCATGAAGCCCTCGACCCACATCAGGCCGGACGGTGGCAGCTGGCTCAATTGCTCGGCCGTCAGCACGCCTTGCGACAGCAGATCGGCCTTGGTGGCGTCGTCGAACTCGGTGATCAGCGGCTCCAGCATCATCGCTTCCGGCTCGGCCGCCAGTACTTCAGGGTTCAGATTGACGCTGATCTCGTCCCAGCGGAGGTGCAGCACGGTCATGAACTCTTCGGTCGCTTCCTGCTCGTCCAGCACGGCGGCCCAGTCGTCGCCGAACAGCGCGTCCATCGCCTGCATCGGTGAGCCGGCCACGGGGCCGCAGATC
>CANFYD010000457.1 GCA_947450745.1 Burkholderiales bacterium | reverse complement strand
TTTTTGTTCGTGCCCGGCTCGCGCATCGAGCGCTTGGCCAAGGCGCTGGCCAGCGGGGTCGATGCGGTGATCATCGATCTGGAAGACGCGGTGGCCCCCGCCGATAAGCTCGCCGCCCGCGTGGCCGTGGCACAGGCGCTGCACAGCACCACGGTGCCGCCGGTGCCGCTGGTGCTGCGCATCAATGGCAGCGACACCACCTGGCAGCACGACGACGCGGTCATGGGTCGCCATCCGGCATTTGCCGCGCTGATGCTGCCCAAGACAGAAAGCCCCGCGCAGATCGCCTCGCTGAGCGAAGTCAGCGGCGGCAAGCCGGTGCTGGCCTTGATCGAGACGGCGCTGGGCATGGCACGGGTGCAAGAGATTGCCAGCGCGCCCGGCGTCGCACGCTTGGTGTTTGGCAGCATCGACTTTCAGCTTGACATGGACATTGACGACGACGATCTGGCCTTGCTGCCCTACCGCGCGCAGCTGGTGTTGGCGTCCCGCGTTGCGCGCCTGCCGGCACCAGTGGACGGCGTGACCACCGCGATGGGCGACGTCAGCTGCATCGGTGCAGAGGCTCGCCGCGCGCGGCGCATGGGCTTTGGCGGCAAGCTGTGCATCCATCCCGCGCAAGTTGCGCTGACCAATGCTGCCTTCATTCCCAGCGGGGCGGAGCTGGCCTGGGCGACGCGCGTGGTCGACGCCGCAGCCGCCGCGAATGGCGCAGCCATCGCAGTGGACGGCAAGATGGTCGACGCGCCGGTGCTTGCCCGCGCCCAGCGTCTGTTGTCGCTGGTCCTGCTACGCCCACCAGCCGGATAGCGCACGAAGGCGGCAGGCCTTTCCGGGTCGGCAGCCGTTAACTTTGGTTCTCTGAGAAATCCTCGATGGAGCGTTCAACAATGAAGTTTGCAATCTCCCCGCTGCGCCGTTTGGGCCGCGCCGTGCTGGCCGTCTTGGTCGCCTTGCTCAGTGCCGCCGCTGCCACGCACAGTCAAGCGCAAACCGACCCGGTCGACCAAGCCGAAGCATGTCGCAGCCTGGAAGGTGGGCGCTTTCAAGACCTGCCCGGTGCGCCGACCCAGGTGGTGCGAGCTACTTACCGCCCGGCCACGACCGAGTCCGCTGCGGTTTGCGCGGTGGAAGGCTATGTGAACCCCACGGTCAACTTCGGTCTGCTGCTGCCCGCCACTGGCTGGAACGGCAAATACCTGGTGCGCGGCTGCGGCGGCAGTTGCGGCTCGGTGCTGGTGGACCTGGCCTGCAAATGGCATGTGCGCGACGGCTATGCCTGCCTGCACACCGACATGGGCCACCGCTCGACCCTGTCCGACAACAACTGGACGGCCAACAATCTGCAAGGCTTGGTGGACTTCGGCTACCGCGCCACCCATGTGACGACGGTCGCTGGCAAGGCCATCACCGAGGCTTTTTACAGCCGCGCGCCGCAGAAGAGCTATTTTTTCGCCTGCTCGACCGGCGGCCGCCAAGGCCTGGTCGAGGCGCAGCGCTTCCCGCAGGACTTTGACGGGATCATCGCCATCGCGCCGGCCAGCATGGCCCCGTTCGGTGAGCGGACGCCCGCCTCGCAGTTCGATGTCGACGTGTTCAATGTGCGCGCCGACGGCACGAGCATCCTGCCCAACCGTAAGGCTTTGCTGGTGCACCGGGCAGTGGTGGAGCGCTGTGATGTCAACGACGGCGTGAAGGACGGCTTGATCGGCGACCCGCGCCAATGCAAATTCGATCCGGCCGAGCTGCAATGCAAGGGCAGTGACACGAGCAGTTGCCTCACGACCGAGCAAGTGGACGTCGTGCGCAAGATTTATGCGGGTCGGGGCGCGCAGCGCGGCTCCGAGTTCAACTGGATCGGCAACTACTTGCGCAATGCGGTCTTGCCCGGCGAGAAATCGCGGGCCATTCCCTACCTCGGCGATGGCCGGGGCGACCCGACAGTGATCGACACCTTGAACAGCCCCAACAATCCCGATCTGCGCCCGTTCAAGGCGCGGGGCGGCAAGCTGATCCTGGTGCATGGCTGGGCCGACCAGTCGGTCGCGCCGCTGCCCACGGTGGACTATTACGAGACAGTGACGCGAACGATGGGTGGTGCGGACGCGACCTTGCCGTTCGCCCGCCTGTTCATGATCCCCGGCATGGACCACTGTGCAGGCGGCAAGGGCGCTTATGCGATCAACTACATGGCCGCGCTGGAGGACTGGGTCGAGCGCGGCCAAGCGCCCGACAAGCTGGTGGGCATCCACCCCAAGCCAGGTTCGCCGCTGGACTACTTTGGCACCAACTTGAGTCGTGTGGACCCCAAGCACTTCGCCTTCAGCCGCGAGCATGCTGCCTACCCGCAGCGCTCGCCGGTCGGCAAGGTGCCGCCGCCGCAGGCGATCACTGGCAGCCTGGCCGACACCTTGACGAGCGCCGAGACCTTTGCCGCCGGCAGCGCCTTTCCGCGCCGCAGCGTGCTGAACTACATGCTCAAGGCGCTGTGGGAGCGCTTCGACAGGGAGGACTGGAGTGCCGATCAAGCCAAGGCTGCATTGGCGGCTATCCCGACCGCAGGGCTCAGCGCACTGGCGCGCGATGCCGTGAGCCGCATGCAGCTCGAACTGGCGCAGAACTGAGATGAACACGGCCGGCCTCGGCGACAAGGCCGACCGAGGGCGTAAGTCGCAGATCACCGACTCCGAGACCAGGCAGCGCCGCCGCAAACCCTGGCTCTACACACCCATCCACCCCAAACCAGAGACGTCCTGAAAATCATGGCCAATCCCATCCTCCGCAACAAGCTCGACCAGGGCGAGTTCCTTGTCATCCCCGGCGTGCAAGACATGATCGCTGCCGTCGTCAGCAACAAGGTCGGCTTCGACATCGTCTACGGCTCCGGCTACTGGCTGACCGCGTCTTCATTGGGCTTGCCTGACGCCGGCATCGCCAGCTACACCCAGATGCTGGACCGCATGGCCACCCTGGTGAAGACCAGCAACGCGGCGGTGATTGCCGACGGCGACACCGGCTACGGCGGCCTGCTCAATGTGCACCACACGGTACGCGGCTACGAGGCGGCCGGCGTCACCGCCATCCAGCTGGAAGACCAGGAGTTCCCGAAGAAATGTGGCCACACGCCCTACAAGCGCTGCGTGCCGACCGAGGACATGGTCGAGAAGATCAAGGTCGCTTGTGAGGCGCGCGAGGACAAGGAGAACTTTCTGATCATCGCTCGCACCGATGTGCGCGCCAGCGAGGGCGTGGACGCCGCGCTGCGCCGCCTCGAAGCCTTTGCCAAGGCGGGTGCCGACATCCTGTTCTTCGAGGCCCCGCAGTCCGAGGAAGAAATGCGTCTGGCCTGCCGTGAGTTCGATCTGCCGATGCTGGCGAACATGGCCGACGGCGGCAAGACCCCGATCCTGCCGGCCGCCACCCTGAAGGAGATCGGCTACTCGCTGGCCATCTATCCGTCGATGACCAGCTTGTCGGCCGCCGCCGCGATGGAAGCGTCGCTGCGCGGGCTGAAGGCCCAGGGTCTGAGCCAGACCGAACCGATCATGGACTTCACCGAGTTCTGCAAGCTGATCGGCTTTCAGGAAGTGTGGGACTTCGAGAAGCGCTGGGCGCGCTGAGGCGGATAGATCGCTCACTGAGCGTCGCCGCCTACCTGCGGGCCAGCTTCTATTCATGCGGCCCGTTCCCGTTCCCGTGTCCATGGATCGCGGGCTTTGTTCGTTCCCACTGCGCGTCAACTAGGAGTCTGCGCGGCAGAAGGCGGCGACAAGCGAAAGGTGGCCCCAGCGAGGACAGTTTTTGCCGGATTTGAAGCTTCATAGCTCCGCTA
>CANFYD010000456.1 GCA_947450745.1 Burkholderiales bacterium | reverse complement strand
TGCGGCGGCAACTGGGGCTGGGGCTGGGGCCGCAGCAACAGCAGCGGCCGGCGTGGCCACCGCAGCGGCGTCGGCGCTTTCCAGCATCAGCAACGGTGTGCCTTTGTTGATCTTGTCACCCAGGGCGACCAGCAGCTCTTTAACAACGCCGGCGTGCGAGCAAGGGATCTCCATCGAAGCCTTGTCGCTCTCCACCGTGATCAGGCTTTGCTCCACCGTCACCGTGTCGCCGGGCTTGACCAGCAGTTCGATGATGGCCACGTCCGAGAAGTCACCGATGTCGGGGACGATTACTTGTATCAATGCCATGTTTTTGCACTCGATCAGTGGGGGTCAGCGAGGCACCATGCGCCCGCGCCGACCCACAGCACTTTTTTAAAGGACGATGCGGCGGAAGTCGGCCAACAGCGAGGCGAAGTAGACGTTGAAGCGCGCGGCGGCGGCACCGTCGATGACCCGGTGATCCCAGGACAGCGAAAGCGGCAACATCAGGCGCGGCACAAACTGCTTGCCATCCCACTTCGGCTCGATGGCGCTCTTGCAGACGCCCATGATGGCCACTTCCGGCGCGTTGATGATGGGCGTGAAGTAACGCCCGCCAATGCCGCCCAGCGAGCTGATCGAGAAGCAACCGCCGCTCATTTCAGCCGGAGCCAGCTTGCCGTCGCGTGCCTTCTTGGCCAACTCACCCATTTCCTGCGTGATCTGGAAGATGCCCTTTTTGTCGGCGTCCTTGATCACCGGCACCATCAGGCCGTTCGGCGTGTCCGCCGCGAAGCCGATGTTGTAGTAGCTCTTCAGCACCAGCTGATCGCCGTCCAGCGAGGAGTTGAACTCGGGGAACTTCTTCAACGCCGCCACGGCCGCCTTGATCATGAAGGCCAGCATCGTCACCTTGACGGTCGCGCCCTTTTCGTTGTTCAGCTCAACGCGGAAGGCTTCCAGCTCGGTGATGTCGGCATCGTCATGGTTGGTGACGTGCGGAATGATGACCCAGTTGCGATGCAGATTGGCGCCCGAGATCTTCTTGATGCGCGACAAATCCTTGCGCTCGACCGCACCGAACTTCTCGAAGTCGACCTTGGGCCAAGCCAGCAAGCCGGGGAACGCGCCGCCGGTGGCCGCAGCTGCTGCGGCTGCGACAGGCGCAGGTGCGGCAGCCTTTTGAGCCACTGTCTGCACCGCACCGGCCATCACCGATTTGACAAAGCCCTGCAAGTCGATTTCTTGGATGCGGCCGTTCGGGCCCGAACCGTTGATTTCCTCCAGCGGCACACCCAGCTCGCGCGCCAGCCGGCGAATGCTCGGCGACGCATGCGGCAAATTGCCCTTGGCCACCATCGGCTCATGCGCGGGCAAGGCGGCGGTGGGCGCAATCCGCTCGACCACCGGCACGGGCACGGCAGCGACCACGGTGTTGGCGGTCGGTGCAGCAGCCACGGCTGGAGCGGCGGCTGGAGCTGCCACTACGGGAGCTGGAGCTGGAGCAGCTGCAACAGCAGCGCTCTTCACTTCCACGATCGCCAGCAAGGAGCCGGTGGCGATTTTGTCGCCCAGCTTGACCTTCAATTCCTTGATCACACCGGCATGCGAGCTCGGGATCTCCATCGAGGCTTTGTCGCTCTCGACAGTGACCAGGCTTTGCTCGACCTTGATCGTGTCGCCCACATTGACAAAGACCTCGATCACCGAGACCGACTCGAAATCGCCGATGTCGGGCACGAACACCTCGACCAGCGTGACGGCGGCAGCTGCGGCAGCGGCGGGCGCGGCCACAGCGGCGGGAGCCGGCGCAGGCGCAGGTGCAGGTGCAGGAGCCGGTGCAGCCACAACAGCAGGCGCGGCAACTGGTGCGGGAGCCGCAGCAGCGGGCGCAACGGCTTCAGCCTCCGCCGCGGTTTCCAACATCAACACCAAGCTGCCTTCATTGACCGTGTCGCCAAGCGCAAGTTTGATCTCCTTGACCACGCCGGCCGCCGAGCTGGGGATCTCCATCGAGGCTTTGTCGCTCTCGACGGTGATCAGGCTCTGCTCCAGCGCCACCGTGTCGCCCACCTTGACCAGCAGTTCGATCACGGCCACATCTTTGACGTCCCCGATATCGGGGACTTTGACTTCTACCAATGCCATTGCGTATCTCCAGGGTAGCCCGTCAGTTGCGGCGGCGGTCGGCCGGCGGCACAGTTGGCGGGCTACGGTTATCAGTCGATCGAAAAAATGGAGGGGGGAGTTTTTCGTAGCGAGCGGCTGTCAGGCTAGGCGGACGGAGCGCAGGGACCGGAACGTACTTCAGGTACGTGAGGATCACGAGCATCCGGCCAACGACGCATGGCGGCCGCGCAGTAGAAAAATTCTCCCCGTTTAAGCGTACAAAGGGTTGATCTTGTCAACCTTGATGCCGTACTTGGCAATCGCTTCGGCCACCTTGCTCATCGGCAGCGCACCTTCATCGGCGAGCGACTTCAGCGCGGCGATGACGACGTAATGCCGGTTGATCTCGAAGTGCTCGCGCAGCTTGGAGCGGAAGTCGCTGCGGCCGAAACCGTCGGTACCCAGCACCTTGTAGCTGCGGCCCTTGGGCATGAAGGCGCGGATCTGCTCGGCGTAGTTCTTCATGTAGTCGGTCGAGGCGATCACCGGGCCGTTGGTGTAGGCCAGTTGCTCGGCCACGAACGGCACGCGGGCCGCTTCGGTCGGATGCAGCAGGTTCCAGCGATCGGCGTCCTGGCCGTCGCGCGCCAGTTCGTTGAAGCTCGGGCAGCTCCACACATGGGCGTTGACGCCCCAGTCCTGCTCCAGCAAGACCTTGGCCGCCTGGCTTTCGCGCAGGATGGTGCCGGAGCCGAGCAGGTTGACGGTCGGCTTGCCGGCCAAGTCGCCAGCGCAGAGCGCTTCGTCGAGCAGATACATGCCCTTCAGAATCTCGGCTTCGGTGCCGGTCTTCAGGCCGGGCATCGGGTAGTTTTCGTTCAGCAGCGTGATGTAGAAATACACGTTCTCCTGGTTCTCCACCATGCGCTTCAGGCCGTGCTGCATGATCACGCCGACTTCGTGGGCGAAGGTCGGGTCGTAGGACACGCAGTTCGGAATGGTGCTGGCCAAGATGTGGCTGTGGCCGTCTTCGTGCTGCAGACCTTCGCCGTTCAGCGTCGTGCGGCCCGAAGTGCCGCCCAGCAAGAAGCCGCGCGCCTGCATGTCGCCGGCCGCCCAAGCCAGGTCGCCGATGCGCTGGAAGCCGAACATCGAGTAATAGACGAAGAACGGAATCATCACCCGGTTGTTGGTCGAGTAGCTGGTGGCTGCCGCGATCCAGGAGGCCATGCCGCCGGCTTCGTTGATGCCTTCTTGCAGCACCTGACCGGCCTTGTCTTCGCGGTAATACATCACCTGGTCTTTGTCGACCGGTGTGTAGTTCTGGCCGGCCGGGTTGTAGATGCCGATCTGGCGGAACAAGCCTTCCATGCCGAAGGTGCGGGCTTCGTCCACCAGGATGGGCACGACGCGCGGGCCGAGTTCCTTGTCGCGCAGCAACTGGGTCAAGAAGCGCACAAAGGCCTGGGTGGTGGAGATTTCGCGGCCAGCGGCGGTCGCGTCCAGCACCGCCTGGAAGGTCGCCAAGTCGGGCACCTTCAAGGTTTCCTCGGCCTTGGGCCGGCGCTTGGGCAAATAGCCGCCCAGTGCTTCACGGCGCTCATGCAGATAACGCATTTCCGGCGTGTGCTCGGCCGGCTTGAAGAACGGCAGGTCGGCCAGCGCTTCGTCGGGAATCGGGATGTTGAAGCGGTCGCGCATGACCTTGATGTCTTCGTCCGTCATCTTCTTGGTCTGGTGCGCGGTGTTCTTGCCTTC
>CANFYD010000455.1 GCA_947450745.1 Burkholderiales bacterium | reverse complement strand
TGACACACCCAATGCCCTTGCTGAACGAGCACCTGCGTCCGCCTGATTGAAGAAACAAACAGCCGAAGGATCAGCGCGGCGGGGCGTTTTGCGGATGTCAAGGAGGAAGCCGCAGCCCTAGGCTGCGCTGGGGGAGCAAGCCCGGACACAAACAGTCCATATGGACTGTTTGTGCCTGGCGAGCGCCAAGGCCTCTGGCCTTGGCACGAAGCAAAATGTCCCGCCGCGCTGATCCCGCGAGCACATCGTTTCTCCGCGAACGCCGGGTGCCGCCAGGGGCCTGAATGGCTCTCAGGCCAGCTAGGAGTTTTCCAGTGGACTCATATTGACTCTTTGTACGGTGATGGATTTATACTGCAGGCTCACGCACACGCAGGAGTCATCGCCATGGGTGCCAACGCCGAAGCCCGCGAAACCCGCCAATGGGTAGATAAGTCAGCCAACAACTCGTCGACCGAAAAAGCCGGTAAGTCCGGCGCGCCAACATCCGCCGCGCCCGACCTCCAATCCCCAGCCGCCGCAGCCGCCGCGCTGCGGACGTTTTTCAACATCGCCCGCGCCTGGGACTTGAGCAACGACGAGCAACAGCGCTTGTTGGGCTGCGGGCGCAGCACCTTTTTTGATTGGAAGGCCGGCCGCGTCAAAGCCGGGCTGGACGGCGCAACGCTGGAACGGCTGTCCCACCTGTTCGGCATTTATGCCGGGCTGCAGGTGTTGTTGCCGATACCGGAGCGGGCCAATGCCTGGCTCAAAAAGCCGAACAGCGCGCCGCTGTTTGGCGGCGGTTCGGCGCTGACCCGCTTGTTGAGTGGGCAAATCGCCGACTTATTCGTAGTGCGTCAATATCTGGACGCGCAGCGCGGCGGTTGGGCTTGAGCCTGTCACAAGATCAATTCCCGCGCCGGGAATTGCGCTGGCCTGATTCCTGCCGCTTGGTGCCCAGCCGCTTCCCGCCGGTGCTGTTGTTTGACGCGGTGGTGGACCCGGCCGATCTAGCGGTGGTGTTTGCCATCGAGGCGCTGGGCAACCCGAGGTTGCGGGACGAGATCGGCGAATTGGCCCTGGTACCCGATGATCAACGCATCAGCGGCCCCGGCAGTAGCCCGATCATGGCGGCGTTCACCCACCTGAACCCGGAAGGCTCGCGCTTTTCGGACGGCAGCTACGGCGTCTATTACGCCGCCGCTGATCTCGCTACCGCTGTGGCCGAAGTCAGCCACCACCGCGCCCGCTTCCTCGCTCGCACCCAGGAGCCAGCGATTGACATCGACCTGCGTTGCTACCGGGTCACCGTCGCGGCGGTGTTGTGTGATCTGCGCGGCCTGCGCGAAGAGGCATCAGCCGAGGCGCTCTACCACCCCGACAGTTACGCCGCATCGCAAATCTTCGGAAGTCAACTGCGGCTTGCTACCGAGCCAGAAGCCGGCATCGCCTACGACAGCGTGCGCTGGCCAGGCGGCCAATGCGTCGCGCTCTTTACCCCCCGAGCCACTCAGCCGCCGGCGCGTCAAGCCGAACATGTCAGCCTGCGCTGGAACGGCGATCGCATCAGCGAGTGGTACTTGAAGTCGGATCACCATGTGGTCAGCAGTTGAGGGCCAGCTGATCACCGTCAGCACTCGACGATATTCACGGCCAGCCCACCGCGCGCGGTTTCTTTGTACTTGGTCATCATGTCGGCGCCGGTTTCGCGCATCGTCTTGATGACTTGATCGAGGCTGACGAAATGGGTGCCGTCGCCGCGCAAGGCCATGCGGGCGGCGTTGATGGCCTTGACCGAGGCGATGGCGTTACGCTCGATGCAGGGGATTTGCACCAAGCCTCCGACCGGGTCGCAGGTCAGCCCCAGGTGGTGTTCCATGCCGATTTCGGCGGCGTTTTCGACTTGCTCCGGCGTGCCGCCCATCACTTGGCAGAGCGCTCCGGCGGCCATCGAACAGGCGACACCGACTTCGCCCTGACAGCCGACCTCGGCCCCCGAGATGGAGGCGTTTTCCTTGTAGAGCAGGCCGATGGCGGCGGCGGTCAGCAAGAAGTCGATCACGCCGTCCTCGGTAGCACCCGGATAGAAGCGGCTGTAGTAATGCAGCACGGCGGGCACGATGCCGGCCGCGCCATTGGTCGGCGCGGTCACGACCCGGCCGCCGGCCGCGTTTTCTTCGTTGACGGCCAAGGCGTACAAGTTGACCCAGTCCAAAACCAGCAGCGGGTCGCTTGGAGCCATCGATGGCTCGATATTCGTGCTGCGGGTCAGATCGCGGTGCAATTGCGCGGCCCGGCGCTTCACCTTGAAACCGCCGGGCAGAACGCCCTCGGTCTTGCAGCCACGCACCACACAGTCCTGCATCACTTGCCAGATGCGCAACAGCCCGGCGCGGGTGTCGGCGTCACTGCGCCAATGGCGCTCGTTGCGCCGCATGATTTCGGCGATCGTGATGCCGTGCTGCCGGGCCAACCGCAGCAGATCGTCGCCGCTGTGGAACGGGTAGGGCAGCACCGCTGCGTCGGGCGCGATGACTTTTTGCTTGGAGCCATCGGCCGCCACCTCATCGCTGACGACAAACCCGCCGCCGACCGAGTAATAAGTGCGCTCCAACAGCAAGCCGCCCTCGGCATCAAAGGCCGCGAACTTCATGCCGTTGGCGTGAAAGGGCAGGCTCTGGCGGCGGAAAAAGGTCAGGTCTTTGGCCTCGTTGAAGGCAACCGGGTGTTGGCCCAACAGCGGCAAGCGGGCATCGGTGCGAATTGCCGCCAAATAGCCATCGATCTGCTCGACATCGACCGTATCCGGCTCATGGCCGGCCAAGCCCAGCAGCACCGCCTTGTCGCTGCCGTGGCCCTTGCCGGTGGCACCCAGCGAGCCGTAAAGCTGGCACTGCACGCGCACCGTTCTGGTCAGCAGTTCAGGTTCGTGGCTCAGCTTCAGGGCAAACAGCCGGGCCGCACGCATCGGCCCCACCGTGTGGGAACTGGACGGCCCGATGCCGATTTTGAAGAGGTCGAACACGGAAACGGCCATCTGGACTCCCTGTGGGTCGAGGTGATATTTCAAGGGGGCTGCAGGCTACCAGTCAGCGCCCGCAGCTCAACGGCTCAACGGCTCAAGAGTAGTCAGCCATCGGCGGGCAACTGCAGGACAAGTTCCGGTCTCCCCAGACGTTGTCGACCCGACCGACCGGCACCCAGTACTTCTGCCGCCGCAAACTGGGCACCGGGAACGCCGCTTCTTCACGGCTGTAGCCATGTGGCCACTCGGCCGACAACAGGCTTTCTGCCGTGTGGGGCGCGTTGACCAGCGGGTTGTCGGTGCGCGTCCACAGGCCGTCGGCCACCTTGGCAATCTCGGCACGTATCGACAGCATCGCATCACAAAAGCGGTCCAACTCGGCTTTTGATTCGCTCTCGGTCGGCTCCACCATCAAGACGCCGGCCACCGGGAAGGACAGCGTGGGCGCATGGAAGCCATAGTCGATCAAGCGCTTGGCCACGTCCTCGGCACCGATACCAGTGGCGTCCTTCAGCGGGCGAATGTCCAGAATGCACTCGTGCGCCACGCCGCCGCCTTTCAGGGACGGAATATTGCTGCTGAAGTGAATGGCGTAGGCATCGGCCAAGCGTGCGGCCACGTAATTGGCCGACAGGATTGCGGTCTCGGTCGCTGCGGTCAGGCCATCGGCCGCCATCATCCGCACATACATCCAGCTGATCGGCAGCACGGCGGCATTGCCCAGCGGCGCGGCGGAAACCGCACCGATGCCGGTGAAGGACTCGATGCCGCCGGTGCGGTGGGTCGGCAGAAAAGCCACTAGGTCTTCGACCACGCAGACCGGGCCGACACCGGGGCCGCCGCCGCC
>CANFYD010000454.1 GCA_947450745.1 Burkholderiales bacterium | reverse complement strand
TGGGTCTGCACGCCGCCCTGTTGGCCTTGCGGGTGGTGGACCCGGAGCGCTTCGACCGCATGTTTCAGGACACGCCGCTGGAGGTGGTGCTGGTCAACACCCGCAGCAGCGAGGCACCGGTCAAGCCGCTGGCCTTGGCGCAGGCCAATTTGGCCGGTGGTGGTGAACAGGAGGCCGGCCGACCTACCTCACCGCTGCCGCCGTCCAAATTATTGGAAGTGGGCGATGCCAGCGAGATGCAGCGTGCCCAAATTGCCCAGCTGAACGAGCAGCAACAGCAACTGCTGGCCCTGGTGCGGCGCGAACTGGCCCTGCTGCCGCCGCCCGACCCACAAATCAACAAGGGCGTGGCAGCGGCACGCGAGCAACAAGAGCGGCGCCGCCAGTTGGTGCAACTGCTGGCCGAGATCGAAAAGCGCGTCAACGAAGAAAGCGCTCGGCCGCGCAAGCGCTACATCAGCCCGGCCACCCGCGAGGTGGTCTACGCCCAGTATTACGACAATCTGCGGCGGCGCGTCGAGGCGCGCGGCACACGCGACTTCCCCGAGTACAAGGGCCGCAAACTGTATGGCGAGCTGACCATGAATATCCATGTCGATCAGCGTGGCCGCATCATTGAAACCGACATCGTCGCCTCCTCAGGCGACGCCAACTTGGACCGCCGAGCGATGGCTATCGTCCAGGCCGCCGGCCCTTTTGGCCCATTCACTGCCGCCATGCGCAAAGGGGCCGAAGTGCTGGTGATCACCTCGCGCTTTCGCTTCACCCGCGAAGACGGGCTAGAAACCACTTTGAGTACACAAACCCCATGAATGACGCTCCTGTTGTTGACCTCAGCCTGGCCCGTTACGCCGTGGCCGGCAATCCGATCGCGCACAGCCAGTCGCCGTTCATCCACACGCAGTTCGCGCTGCAAACGGCTCAAGCGTTGAGCTACGAGCGCTTGTTGTGCCCGCTGGACGACTTCCCCGCCACGGTGCAGGCCTTTGCGGCCGCCGGTGGACGCGGCTGCAATGTCACCGTGCCGTTCAAGTTCGAGGCCTATCGCCTCGCCAAGCAGTTGAGCCCGCGCGCGCTGTTAGCCGGGGCAGTCAACACCTTGCGCTTTGATGCCGACGGCTGGTTTGGGGACAACACCGACGGCCTCGGCTTGGTGCGCGACATTGAGCACAACGCCGGCCGCAGTCTTGCAGGACAGCGCGTCTTGCTGCTGGGCGCGGGCGGGGCTTCGGCCGGCGTGCTGGGCAGCTTGATCGCAGCTGGCCCGGCCGAAATCAAGCTGGCCAACCGCAGCCCGGCCAAGGCGCAAGCGCTGGTCGATGCCCACTTGGACTGTGCACACCAGCACGGCGTGCTGATCAGCGCCAGCGGCTTGGACGACTGTGGCTGCGCTTACCCCGTCGTCATCAACGGCACCAGTGCCAGCTTGGCCGGTGCCGGCGTGCCGGTGGGGCCGCAAGTCCTGGCGCCGGGAGCCTTGGTGGTGGACATGATGTATGGCCCGGCTGCTGCCAACTTTTTGGACTGGGCACGCAGCCACGGGGCCACGCCGCGTGACGGCCTGGGCATGCTGGTGGAGCAAGCCGCCGCCGCCTTCGAGATTTGGCGCGGCTTGCGCCCAGCGACCGCCGCTGTGCTGGCGGAACTCCGCCAGCGGTTGGCCTGAAAAGCCCAGCGTGAAAAGTCTCGGTCGCACCCTCGGGCGTCTGCTCCTGCTTTTGCTGCTGGCGGTGCTGGTGCTGCAGCTGTACTTTGCCGCCCGCATTGCCTTGATGATCTGGATTGCGCCGCAATCGACAAGCTTTCAGCGCTCCGAAATTTGGCGCTTGGGCGTCGAAAAGCACAGCGTGGCCTGGAGCCAGCAGTGGGTCGATGGCAGCGAGCTGCCAGCAGCACTGAAGCGCGCCGTCATTGCCAGCGAAGATGCCGGCTTTGCCGAGCATGGCGGGGTGGACTGGGACGCGCTTGAAAAAGCCTGGGAGCGCAACCAGCGCGAAGAAGCGCGAGCCGACAAACGGGCCCAAGGCACTCAGACGAGCAGCCGCAACAACGGCAACGGAATAGGCAACAGCCTTTCGCCGGTCAGACCCGCCACCAAAGTCGTGGGCGGCTCTACCATCACGCAGCAACTGGCCAAAAATCTGTTCTTGAGCGGTGAACGCAATCTGGCCCGCAAGGCACAGGAGTTCGTCATCACCCTGATGCTGGAAGCCACGCTGAGCAAGCGACGCATCCTGGAGATCTACCTGAACAACGTCGAATGGGGCGAAGGCGTGTTTGGGGCCCAGGCGGCGGCGCGCCATTACTTCCGGGTTGACGCCAAGCAGTTGTCGGCCTCCCAAGCGGCCCGCTTGGCCGTCATGCTGCCGGCCCCGAAACGATTTGAGAAGCGCCCGGCCTCGCCCTACGTCCTGTCCCGCGCCGCGACCATCGAAGCACGCATGGGCGGCGTTGAGTTACCCTGAACAAGATGCCTATCGATAACCCCATCAGCGCTGAAATTGCCTCCACCGCCGCCCGACTCGTCGTCGAAGACGGCATGGAATATGGCCCGGCCAAGCAACGCGCACTGAAGATACTCGGCCTGGCGCGCAACGGCCGCGCCGCAATGCCCACCAACGACGAGTTGGAAGAGGAAATACGCGACTATCTGGCGCTGTTCTGCGCCGACACCCAACCGGCAGAACTGGCCGCGCTGCGTGAATTGGCCGCGCAATGGATGTCTCGCCTGGAAGAATTTCGCCCGCACCTGTGCGGCGCGGTCTGGCGCGGCACGGCGACGCGCTTGTCCAACATCCACCTGCAACTGTTTTGCGACGACAGCAAGTCGGCCGAGATCGCCTTGATCAACAAGGGCGTGGACTACGAAGTCGGTGCCACGTCCGGACCACGCGGGCGGGAAATCGACGTGTTGTCCGTCGCCAGCCCCTGCCCGGCCCTGGCCGAACAAGTCACCGTGCACCTGAGCATTCTGGACTTCGACGATTTACGCGGTGCCCTCAAAACCGATGCTCGCGGGCGCAGCGAGCGCGGCAATTTGTCCGCCTTGCGCAAACTGATGGAAGAAGCTATTCAATGAGTCTGTTTTCAAACCGCCGCCGCCTGCTGATTGCCGGAGCCGGTACCGGCGCGGCCGCTTTGGGCCTGGGTCTGGCCCTGCGCCATAACCGCGAACCCGCAGCAGCAGCCCAGACCGAAGCGCTTTGGTCGGCCCGCTTTGACAGGCCCGAAGGCGGTGAATTGATCGCTGCCGACTTTCGGGGCAAACCGCTGCTGTTGAACTTCTGGGCCACTTGGTGCGCACCCTGCGTCAAGGAGTTGCCGGAACTGGGGCAGTTCCAGCGCGAATTCGCAGCGCAGGGCTGGCAGGTGGTGGGCTTGGCCGTCGATGCACCGACGCCGGTGCGGGAGTTTCTCCAGAAGATTCCCGTGGAATTTCCGGTTGGCATGGCCGGTTTGACCGGCACCGACCTCGCCCGCACGCTCGGTAACCACCAAGGCGGGCTGCCTTTCAGCGTGGCTTTTGGAGCGAACGGCGACATCCTCTGGCGCAAATTGGGCGCAACCACCCTCGAAGAGTTGCGCAAGCTGGGACAAGCCAAGGCCTGAAAAGGCTTGACTTGGCTTGAAACGGGGCTCCGGTCAAACGATAAATTTCCGGTCAGATGTCATGAACTGCGTTCAAAACGCGTAAAGTCCAGCCTTTTGCGCCTTAGCGCCACCACTTGAAGATGCCAAAAGTCAATTTATGATGCCTCAGATGCAAATTCTCGTGATTCACGGACCCAACTTGAATCTGTTGGGAAGCCGGGAGCCTGGCATCTACGGGTCGCTGACTTTGGCGCAAATCAATGCGGATCTGGTCGCC
>CANFYD010000453.1 GCA_947450745.1 Burkholderiales bacterium | reverse complement strand
ATCAACTGCGCCGCCCGCACCAAGTACAGACGCGAATCGCCGCAATGGGCCCAGTAGGCATGGCGGCCTTGCAAGATGCAGGCGACCAGGGTGGTGCGGGGGTTATCCGCCAAACGCTTGTCGGCGGCGTAGCGCACCAACTGTTGGTGGGCGATTTGCACCGCATCCTGCAAGAAACCGAGCGGGTCGGCCAATGCCGGCTTGGCTTCGCGCTGGAACATCGAGGCCAGCGTCTGCAACACCCGCTGTGCCGCCACCTCGCCTTCCGGATGCCCGCCCATGCCGTCGGCCAGCGCGAACAAACCGGCCTCTCGGGTATAGCAATAACCCATGCGGTCCTCGTTCTTCTCGCGCCCGCCGCGTCGGCTGACCTGAAAAGTGCTGAACCTCATGCTTTGGCTCCGGTTTTCAGGTTCTCCAGTTGCAACTTCAAGCGCTCACTGAAGCTCAGCTTGGTGTAGCGCCGCTCGGTCTCGCGGGCCAATTCCTTTTGCAAGGAAAACACGCTTTGCGGCCGTGCCAACGGGTCGAGCGACATGCACCACTCGGTCACTTCGATCAGGTTGTCGGAATAGACATTGCGCAACCGCGACAAGCTCAACGCAAGACGGTCTTTTTCAAGCCGTTGCGGCGCGTCGTTGGGCGGATAACCCTGCATGCAGGCGTAGATGCAGGCACCGATGGCATAGATGTCGGTCCAGGGCCCGAGGGCACCGTCGCGCCGGTACATCTCGGGCGCAGCGAAACCGGGCGTGTACATCGGGCGAATGAAGTTGCCTTCTTTCGACAGCACCTCGCGCGCCGCGCCAAAGTCCAGCAGCACCGCCTTGTTTTCGTTGGTGATGAAGATGTTGGCCGGCTTGATGTCCAGATGCAGCATCTTGTGCTGGTGGACGATGCGCAGGCCGCGCAGGATCTCGTCGAACAAGCTGCGTATCGTCGATTCGCGGAACACCTTGTCGCGCTTCATGTCGCGCGCGGTGACGATGAAATCCTGCAAGGTGTCGCCCTGCAGATAGTTCATCACCATGTAGACGGTTTCGTTCTCGCGCAAGAAGTTCAGCACGGAGACGACGCTGGGATGCGAAATCTGCGCCAGCGAACGGCCTTCCTCGAAGAAGCTCTTCAGGCCCAGGCGGTAGAGCGGCTGCTTCTCGGGTTTGACACGCGGAGTGAGTTCACCCGGCGAGCGCTCGGCCAGCGACGAGGGCAGATATTCCTTCAGGGCCACGAGGTGGTGATCGGGGTCTTCGGCCAAATACACCACGCCGAATCCACCTGCCGCCAGTCGCTTGATGATCTGGTAACCCCCCACCACCGTGCCCGCAGGCAGAGGCGCCGGTTTCGGCTTTGACATAATCGAGTTTTCCACACCGAACGCTATATGCCAGTCTACAGCATGACCGGGTACGCCAGCGTCAGCTCGCAGCCCCCCGCCCCCAGTGAGAACACTGTGGCTTCCAACGCAAGCGTGACGGTGGAGTTGCGCTCGGTCAACGGCAGATTCCTCGACCTCGGCTTTCGCATGCCCGAGGATTTGCGTGGCCTGGAGCCCGCCCTGCGCGAGCTGCTGACAGCCAAACTGAAGCGCGGCAAGGTCGAGCTGCGCATCAACAGCCAACGTGACAACGAAGGCAGTTGGCCGCAACCCCAGCCCGAGCAAATGAACCGCCTGTCGATGTTGCAAGACATGGTGCAAGGCTGGTTGCCCAAAGCAGCACCGCTGTCGGTCAATGAAGTACTGAACTGGTGCAAGGGCGGCGGCTCGGCGGTTGAAAAGCTCGACGAAGCGGCGATGGAAGCAGCCCGCCAATGTGTGGCCGGCCTGCTCGAAGCGCGTGAGCGCGAAGGCGAAAAACTGGTCGCCGTGCTGATGGAGCGCATAGGCCGCTTGCGGGAACTGGCCGACGCGGCGGAGCCCATCCTGCCGGCCATCGTGCAGCGCCAGCAGCAAAAATTCTTGGAGCGCTGGCAAGAAGCGCTCGCCAGCACCGGCGCAGCGCAGACCATCCCGGAAGAAAACCTGCGCGAGCGTGCGCTGAACGAAGCCGCCGCCTACGCCATCCGCATCGATGTGGCCGAAGAGTTGGCGCGTCTGCGTGCCCACCTGGAAGAAATCGCCCGCCTGCTGCAAAAGGGCGGCGAAATCGGCAAACGGCTGGACTTTTTGATTCAAGAGCTGCACCGCGAGGCCAACACCTTGGGCTCCAAGGCGGCTGCACTGGAGCTGACCCATATCTCGGTCGAGATGAAGGTGGCTGTGGAACAACTGCGCGAGCAAGTGCAGAACATCGAATAAACAGACTCAGCATGGAATATCCCGGCAATCTTTTCGTCGTCGCAGCGCCCAGCGGCGCGGGCAAATCAAGTTTGGTGAGCGCGCTGTTGCAGCTCGACGCCAAGTTGGATGCCTCCATTTCGCACACCTCCCGCGCCCCCCGTGGCCAGGAACAGCATGGGCGCGAATATTGGTTCACCAGCGTCGATGAGTTCCGCGCGATGGCGGCGCGGGGCGAGTTCTTCGAGTGGGCCGAGGTGCACGGCAACCTCTACGGCACCTCACGCGCGGCGATCGAAGTCCGCATGGCTCAGGGCGACGATGTGGTGCTGGAAATCGACTTCCAGGGCGCGCTGCAAATCAAGCAGCTGTTCCCCTACGCGGTGCTGGTCTTCATCTTGCCGCCCAGTTGGGGCGAGCTGGAGCAGCGCTTGCAGCGGCGCGGCGACACTCAGCCCGAGGTCATTGCGCGGCGGATGGCGAATGCCCGCATCGAGGTGGCGCAGGCGTTCAGATTCGATTTTGTTGTGGTCAATGCGGTATTTGACACGGCTGTTTTCGATCTGAAGTCGATTGTTCACGCGCAGCGGCTAAAATACGCGGCTCAGCGCCGGAATCGCTCCGCTGTGTTCCGCGCTCTTGACTTACCCTGAACCACCTGTACTGGAAACCGCACATGGCCCGCATCACCGTTGAAGATTGCCTGATCAAGATCCCCAACCGTTTCCAACTGGTGCTGGCCGCTACTTACCGCGCCCGCATGTTGAGCCAGGGCCACACGCCCAAGATCGAAAGCAAGAACAAGCCCGGCGTGACCGCGCTGCGCGAAATCGCTGCCGGTGAAGTCGGTATCGAAATGCTGCGCAAAGTCCCGCTTTGAAGCGCTTTTAAACAAGCGCTCAGCTGTAGCCAACGGGCACCTCAGGGTGCCCGTTGGCGTTTCTGGATAGCCCGCAGGCCGGCCACATGTCGACCACATGTCGACCACATGCCGACCGCATGCTGACCACACGCCGGCCGCCCCAGAATTGATCGGTTAAATTAGCCGCATGGGTTTTCGATCATTTGCTGTTTCTCGCCTGCCTGCGGCCCTGACCGGCCTGTCCGGTTTATCCAGTCTGCGCACGCCCACCGAACCAACGGCCGCTGAAGCTGCGTCGTTTGACGCCTTGGTGCACCGGCTGAACTATCTGCCCAAGGCCGATATCAAGCGCATCCGCGAGGCCTACAAGTTCGCGGATGAAGCGCATTTGGGCCAATTCCGCGCCAGCGGCGAGCCCTACATCACCCACCCGATTGCGGTGGCCGGCATTTGTGCCGAATGGCGGCTCGACGCGCAGGCCATCATGGCCGCGCTGATGCACGACGCGATGGAAGACTGCGGCATCACCAAGACCGAGCTGATCGAGCGCTTTGAAGCGCCGACCGCCGAGCTGGTGGACGGCCTGACCAAGCTGGACAAGCTGCAGTTTTCAACCAAAGAAGAATCGCAGGCGGAGAGCTTCCGCAAGATGCTGCTGGCGATGGCACGCGATGTGCGCGTCATTCTCATCAAGTTGGCCGATCGCCTGCACAATATGCGCACGCTGGGCT
>CANFYD010000452.1 GCA_947450745.1 Burkholderiales bacterium | reverse complement strand
GGCACCCTTGGTGCGGGCGCTGTTGATGGCGTTTTGTGTGGTGATGTCGCAAGCGCCGCCGCCGCCGAGCGACAGGTTGATCACCTTGGCCGGGTTGGGGTTGGCGGGTACGCCGGTCACCGTGCCGCCGGCAGCCCAGATGATG
Organism: Burkholderiales bacterium; assembly: GCA_947450745.1. Classification (GTDB taxonomy): domain Bacteria; phylum Pseudomonadota; class Gammaproteobacteria; order Burkholderiales; family Burkholderiaceae_C; genus Paucibacter_A. The sequence continues at coordinate 3,731 of CANFYD010000452.1, read as the reverse complement.
GCGTCTGCAATGTCCGAGCTGTAACCGCCGCAGCGGCCCAGCACGCGCAACGGCAGCACTTTGGCAGCGAACGCGACACCGGCTATGCCGACGCCATTGCCGCCACTGGCTGCGGCAATGCCGGCCACATGGGTGCCATGCCAGGAGCTTTTGCTGGCTGGCGAGCCCGCGCCGCATTGGTTGACCACCGTGCCATCGCCGGGGTCCGAGGCATCGGCATCGCGGCCGTTGTTGTCACCCGCAAAATTGACATCGGTGATGAAGTCATAGCCCGGCAACAGCTTGGCGGCCAGGTCCACATGGGGGCGCACGCCGGTGTCCAGCACCGCCACCGTCACGCCGCTGCCGGTGGCCTTGTCCCAGGCCGCCGGGGCACGGATGCCGCCGACGCTGTCAAACAAGCTCCACTGCTGGGCATACAGCGTGTCGTTGGGCACCAGCATCGGTTGGTGCAGGCGGTCGGGCTCCACATATTCGATATTGGCATCGCCATTGCGCAAATTGGCCGCCATCGCCAGGGCGTCGGCCCGGCCGAGGTGGCGACTCATGCGGAACACCTGCGCGCCATTCGCCATCTGGCGATGGTGCTGGATCTGCACGCCCTGCCGGTTGGCCGCCACCTGTGCGGCCACCTGGGCCTGCGCGGTGGGGAAGGCACCGCTGCCGACGCGGTACTTGACGATCAAGCGGTCGGTGGTGGGCTCGGCCACCAGCAGGGCCATGCGCGGTGCGGGGCCGCTGACGGCTGCAAAGGCCGGAGCGCCCAGCGCGCAAAGCATTGCCGCCACGGCGACGGCTGTAAAACGGGGGGACATTGGAGTCATGGTGAAAGCGCCTCGTGTGAATCGAGGCCAGCCCACACGACACGGCGAGCTGGCAGCCCCGCTGCCGTGGCGCTGCGCGCGCTGTAGGCCGGAGGCTTTGCGTCCCATGCTTTCGCATGGTTTGCGGACTTGAATTTCTGAACTGCGGCCGATTTTATCGTTCCAGGCTTGAGCGACGGGCCCGCCCAGCCGTCAGACTCGCCGTTTCCGTGAATTTTTATGTACTTGTTTCTACATTGCTGCGGGCTGGCGTAGTGAATACCGCAACGCCGAACGGTGCGCCGCCAGAATCATTCGATCTTGCCTAATGCCACCCGGTATTCCTCCAGCCGGGCTTCGTAGTCTGCGGCGTCGCCGTAATCGAGAAAGCGGTTGTAGCGAGCGTGGGTGCCGAGCACCTTGTGTGCATGTTTGATCGGGCAGAAATATTGCTCGGTGCGCGCCAGGATTTCGCGCATATAGCCCATCAAACCGTTGCCGTATTCGCAATAGGTGCAGTGGAACTTCTCGATGAAGTTCAGGTAGCTCAGGCTGTGGCGGTCAAAGACGATGTAGTCGCTGCGGCGCACCTTGGTGATGCCATAAATGGGGAAGCAGGCCCATTGGTAAAAACTCACACACAAGTCCATCAAGGCCATCGGCACGACCATGCCGTAGATCAACGGGCCGGTCAGCAGGTTCTGCGGCCTGTCGGTGACCAGCCAGCGGAAGAAGTTCTTCTTCAGCTTGCGGTGCGCGGCCCGGACCGAGCTTTCGAACTCCACCCGCTTGCCCTTGATCTGGAAGAACATGCGGCTTTCCTGCTGATGGACCGCTTCGCGCAACTCGTCCTCCAGCGCGGCCATACGGGCCAGTATTTGCGTGATGTTCTCGTTCATGGGGCTCCCGACTCGGTGTGAGTGAGGCATTGTGAGCCGTCTGGCGCTGCGGCCCGGGCCCGCTCCATCAGACGGTTTGCGGTTCCCGGTCCGGCAGCGCCAAGCGCGGCTCTTGCGCCACATTGCGCGCAAACACCTGAAAGTCGTCCGGCGCCATCGAGCGGCCGTAATACCAGCCCTGCGCCCAGTCGCAGCCTTCGCGGCGCAGCCAGGCGGCTTGTTCGGCGGTTTCCACGCCTTCGGCGATCACGTCCATTTGCAAGCTGCGCGCCAGCACGATGATGGTGCGGGCGATGGCCGCCACGCTGGCGTCGCTGCCCAGCTCCGACACGAAGCTGCGGTCGATCTTGAGCGTCTGTACCGGCAGCCGGCGCAAATAGGACAGCGAGGAATAGCCGGTGCCGAAGTCGTCGATGGCGACCCGCACGCCGCGCGCGCTCAACTGGCCCAGCAGGGCAATGGCGCTGTCTGCGTCTTCGAGCAGCAGGCTTTCGGTCACCTCCAGTTCCAGTGCGGTGGCCGGGCAGCCGGTCTGGGCCAGCACCCTATCGACCAAGTCGATGAAACCGGGTTGCCGCAGTTGCCGGGCCGACACGTTCACCGCCACTTGCTGCGGCTTGCCCGCCACACCCTGCCATTGCGCAGCCTGGGCGCAAGCGGTCTCCAGCACCCAGCGGCCGATGGCGATGATCAGCCCGGTTTCCTCGGCCAGCGGGATGAATTCGACCGGCGAGACCAGCCCGCGCGTCGGGTGTTGCCAGCGCAGCAGGGCTTCGGCACCGATCAGGCCGCCGTCGGACAAGCGCACCTGGGGCTGATATTCAAGCCGGAACTGCCCCGCTTCGCAGGCATGGCGCAGCGCATGCACCAGCTCAAAACGTTGTTGCACCGCCTGCGTCAGCTCGGGCAGATAGGCCTGCACGGTGTTGCGCGCATGTGCCTTGGCCCGGCACATTGCCGCCTCGGCATTGCTGAGCAACTCATCCACCGTGGCACCGTCGTTCGGGAACTGCGCCAAGCCGATGCTGGCCCCCAAGTTGAACGGTGCGTGGCCCAGCACCGCGATCGGTTCGCGCATCGAGTCGATCAGTCGCTCGCCCAGCCGCAGCGCAATTTTCTCGTTCACTTGGCCCGTCAGCAGGACGACGAATTCATCGGCTCCGACGCGCGCCACCGAATCGCTGGCGCGCAGCAAGCGGCTGAAGCGGGCCGCTGCCTCCTTCAAAACGGCATCGCCGGCCGTATGACCGGCCATGTCGTTGACTTCGCGAAAGCCGTCCAGGTCGAGGTAGAGCACGGCCAGGCAGCTTTGGCCGCGCTGCGCAATGCTGATCTGCTGGGCCAGGCGGTCGCGCAGCAAGGCCAGGTTGGCCAGGCCGGTCAAGCTGTCGTGCAGCGACTGGCGCAGCAACTCGGCTTCGGTCTGCTTGATGCGCGAGATGTCGGTCAGCACCGCCAGGTAATGCGCTTCGCCCTGGGCTTCCGCTGCCGGCACGCAAACCATCGTGGCCCACAGTGGCAAGCTGTCGCCGTTCTTGTGCCGCCCCAGCAGCTCGCCGCTCCACTTGCCCTTGCTCTCGACGGCGGACCAAAGCCGTTGCAACACCTCGGCGTCCTGCTCGCCCGCTTGCAAATAGCGCGGCACTTTGCCCAGCAGCTCTTCGCAAGTGAAACCGGTGATGGCGCACAGCGCCGGGTTGACGTCCTGGGCCAGCAGTTCGGTGTCCAGCACCATGATGCCTTCGCCGCAATGTTCGAACACGGTGACGGCGCGGTGCAATTGCGTCATCGCCTGGCGCAGCGCGGTCACGTCGCGCGCCACCCCCACTTGGCCCAAGCAGTGCTGGCCATCGAACACATGGGTTTTGAGCACGTCGAGGCAGATGCGCTCGCCGTTCGGTTGCGTCACCCAGCTGAGTGTGTGCTGACTGCCCGACGCGGTGCTGAGCGCCGCGCTCCAGTCGGGCGCTTGCGCCAATTGTTCGTCCCGCTGGCCTTGCATTTGCGCTTCGATCAAGCCGGTGCAGCG